>CAZCEX010000109.1:0-10566 GCA_964497785.1 uncultured Thermoanaerobaculia bacterium
AGTACTCGATGATGCGGTTGGTGCCGCCCTTGACGGTGAGAATGTCGAGCACCTTGAGGATGATATCCTTCGGCGCTGCCCAACCCGACAAGGCGCCTACGAGGCGAATGCCGACGATCTCGGGCTGCAGAACCTCCCAGTCGAAGCCGGCCATGACATCGACCGCGTCGGCGCCGCCGACCCCGACGGCGATCATGCCGAGGCCGCCGGCGTTGGGGGTGTGAGAGTCGGTGCCGATCATCAGGCCACCCGGAAAGGCGTAGTTCTCGAGCACGACCTGGTGGATGATGCCGGAACCCGGCTTCCAGAAGCCGATGCCATAGCGAGCCGACGCCGACTGCAAGAAATCGTAGACCTCACGGCCGCGGTCGATGGCTGCGGCAACGTCCTCGGCGGCGCCGGAGCGGGCGAGGATTAGGTGGTCGCAATGGACCGTGGTCGGCACGGCGGTGGTATCGCGGCCGCTGAGCATGAACTGAAGGATCGCCATCTGAGCGGTCGCGTCCTGCATCGCGACGCGGTCGGGACTGAGGCGAAGGTACGCCTTGCCCGGTGCGATCTCGTCGTCTGCCGGTTCGCTCATGTGGCCGAGCACGATCTTCTCCGCCAATGTAAGTGGCCGGTCGAGCCTGGTACGGACTGTGTCCAGGCGGCTGCGCATTCGCCGGTAGATCTGGTTGACGAGTGCTGGTGTGGTTTCGATCGTCGGCATGTTGGGCCTCCATTTGGGTGGACCAATATACCGGTTCGGTGGGGAGGTACACATCCGATGGGCGTACCTGTATCCAACCCCGGCCTTCTGAGATGCCGTAGGACGGTCATCCCAGCGTCGCATGAGCAGCGCGGTCGCGCGAAGAAGACTGGAAGGGCTGCGACCACGCTGCTGAAGCGAGCGGCGGCCTACCTCGCAGGCTGGACATCACGGCCGCAACGCGCTCCCCGGGGGTTGCCAAGCATCGACGTTGTGAGGGAGCGACTGTCGCACCTGGGGAGGGTCGCACACAACGTCGTGCATGGCACGCCCGCTGGACGGGATTTCACTGGTTCTCCGGTCGGCTTCGTTGACTCTGCGCGGTGACAGGCATACCGTATCGGGGCCGCATCCGCGGGCAGGAGGCACTCTCATGATCCAGGATTATCTCAAGCACGCAGCCGAGCGCGAGGCGCTGGGCGTTCCACCGTTGCCATTGACCTCGAGCCAGGCCGAGGGCCTGGTCGAGCTGCTCCAGAGCCCACCGCCTGAGCACGGCGCCCTGCTCGTCGACCTTTTGGAAGAACGGGTGTCCCCGGGCGTCGACCCGGCTGCCAAGGTGAAGGCCGATTTTCTCTACGCTGCCGCTATCGGGCAGGCGACGAGTCCCCTCGTATCCGCGGAACGCGCGGTCGAGCTTCTCGGGACCATGCTCGGGGGCTACAACGTGCCCCACCTCATTCGGCTGCTCGACCACAATACGTTCGCCGATGCGGCGGGCCGGGCGCTGGCGAGGAACCTGTTTGTCTTCGACGCGATCGACGAGGTCCGTGAGCTGGCGGTGGCGGGTAACGCCAACGCCCGTGGTGTTCTCGAGTCGTGGGCTGGCGCCGAGTGGTTCACCAATCGGCCCGAGGTGCCAGAGGAGATCGTGGTCACCGTATTCAAGGTGGACGGGGAGATCAATACCGACGACTTTTCGCCAGCGAGCCACGCAACCACTCGGCCGGATATTCCGGTGCATGCCCAGGTCATGGGCGAAACCCGGTTTCCAGGGGGCATCGCGGAGATAGAGCGCCTGAAAGAGCTTGGGCGTCCGGTCGCTTTCGTTGGTGATGTGCTCGGCACCGGCTCGTCGCGCAAGTCGGCGTGCAACTCCCTCATCTGGCACATTGGTGAGGACATCCCCCACATACCCAACAAGCGGTCGGGCGGCGTCATCCTGGGCGGGGTCATCGCGCCGATCTTCTTCAATACCGCAGAGGACTCCGGCGCCTTGCCGATTCAGTGCGACGTCGGTGGTCTGTCGACCGGCCAGGTCATTCGTATTCGGCCGCACGAGGGCCGTATCCTGGCCGAGGACGGCAGCGAGCTGTGCAGTTTCAAGATCGACCCACCGACCGTGCTCGACGAGTTCAGGGCGGGCGGAAGAGTGCCCCTGATCATCGGCAAGGACCTGACCCGCAAGGCGCGAACCGCCCTCGGTCTGGCGCCGATCAGGATCTTCGCCGTTCCGCCGGTCATTGACCTCGAAGGCGTCGGCTACAGCCTGGCCCAGAAGCTCGTTGGTCGGGCCTGCGGCGAGGACGGTGTGCACCCCGGTACTGCGTGCCTGCCGAAGATGACCTCCGTCGGCAGTCAGGATACGACCGGGCCGATGACGGCCGATGAGATCAAGGAGCTGGCCTGTCTCGGCTTCCAGTCCGACCTCGTCATGCAGAGCTTCTGTCACACTGCCGCCTATCCGCGTGAGGTCGACAGCAAGATGCACGCAACGCTGCCGACCTTCATGCAGGAACGCCAGGGGGTGGCGCTCAAACCCGGAGACGGGGTCATTCACTCCTGGATCAACCGCATGATCCTTCCCGATACGGTCGGAACAGGCGGTGACAGTCATACGCGTTTCCCGCTCGGCATCTCTTTCCCCGCAGGTTCTGGTCTGGTGGCCTTCGCCGGCGCCCTCGGCGTGATGCCCTTGCAGATGCCCGAGTCGGTGCTGGTGCGTTTCAGTGGTGAGCTGCAGCCCGGGATCACGCTCCGCGACGTCGTCAACGCCATTCCGTGGTTCGCCATCCAGCAGGGGCTCTTGACGGTCGAGAAAAAGAACAAGAAGAACGTCTTCAACGGCCGCATCCTCGAGATGGAAGGCCTGCCGGACCTCAAGGTCGAGCAGGCGTTCGAGCTCACGGACGCCTCCGCAGAAAGATCTGCCGCCGCATCGACGATCGACCTTTCGGTCGATACGGTCGCCGAGTTTTTGCGATCGAATGTGGTCCTTTTGCGATCACTCGTGCGTGACGGCTACGGAGATCCTCAAACGCTCGAGAAACGAATCGCCGGTATGGAGGCGTGGCTCGCCGATCCTCGGCTTCTCAAGCGCGATGACAACGCCCATTTCGCCGCCATCATCGACATCGATCTCTCCACGATCGACGAGCCGATCGTCGCCTGCCCCAACGATCCCGACGACGTCAAGCGGCTTTCTGAGGTGGCGGGGAGATCGGTGGACGAGGTCTTCATCGGATCCTGTATGACCAACATCGGCCACTTTCGGGCCGCAGCGCGGGTGCTCAAGGGTCGCAGCCTCGGTCTCAACCGGCTGTGGATCGCAACCCCGACCCGCATGGACAAGGCGCAGCTTGAGAAGGAAGGCGTTATCGACGTGCTCAAGAACGCGGGCGCACGCGTCGAACTTCCTGGCTGCTCGCTGTGCATGGGCAACCAGGCGCGGGTTGAGGACAACGCAACTGTTTTCTCGACCTCGACGCGGAACTTCGACAACCGTCTCGGCACCGGTGCGCAGGTCTTTCTCGGGTCGGCTGAGCTTGCTGCAGCGTGTGCCCTGCTCGGGCGAATCCCGACGCCGGCGGAGTACCTCGAGATCGTCTCCGAGCGCATCTCAGGCAACGAGGAATCGATCTACCGTTACCTGAAGTTTGACGAGATGGAGGAGTATGCTGTTGAGTGATGCACAGCTGGGACTCACAGGCTGAATCTTCGAACGGGCGGGAGGCGACTCCCGCCCGTTCTGTGATTTCGGTGCAGGCTGCCATCGTGGTCCTGGCTGTTGCGAGTCTCCTGCCCCTGGCGGCGCTCGTCCTCGTCGATGCCGGTTATCCCGGGGACGATGCCCTCATTTCCCTGACCTATGCGAAGAACCTCGCCCGCGGCGATGGTTTTGTCTTCAATCACCCACCGCCGGTCTTGGGAACGACAAGCCCAGCCTTCACCCTCGCCGTCGCTGCCGTTGCGGCGGTATTGCCGGCGACTCCCACCACCGTCGCCTTGTGGCTCAGCGTGCTCTGCTGGCTCGGACTGGTGTGGTCGTTTTTTCTCCTGCGTTCGCCCTTCGGCCTCGAGGTGGGGCAATCAGTGGCGATAGGCGCGGTGCTCGCGGCCACGGGTTGGGTGGCACATCTGAGCATGGAGGCCTACCCCTTTGCTCTGCTCCTGGTCGTGACGACGGCTGCGGTCCTTGGCCGGCGCCCGTTCGTGGCCGGACTCTGTGGGGGGCTGCTCTTTCTGATGCGGGGCGAGGGGGTGCTGTATGCGGCAATCCTCGGCGCGGCGATTCTTTTCGCGGAGCTCAGGGGGAGCAGCGGACCGGGGCGGTCGCCAACCCTGTCTTTCGTAGCAGGGTCCGGGCTCCCAATCGTTGTATGGGCGGCGTATGCGTGGCCGACCTTTGGCGTCGTGCTGCCCAATACCCTGGCGGCCAAGATCGCCCAGGTTGCGTCGGGTCTCTGGGCCCCCTTCCCTGTTCGGCTGCTCGAGGACTGGCTTCCCGGGTGGAGACTGGGTCCGGGGCCTGGATGGCTGGCGACGGTGATCGGGTATGTCCTCGTGGTGGCAGGCCTGGTAGTGGTTGTGCGGCGGGTCCGGGCCATGCTCTTCTTTCCGATCTGGGGAGTGGCCTACGTGGCAGGATACTGGTGGTTGGGTGTGCCGGGTTACCCGTGGTACCGCCTTCCGATCGATTTCGTGCTCGCGGTTCTTGCAGGGCTTGGCCTGGAAGCGGTTGTGCGCGCGGTGGCGCGGCGGCCGGGTTGGTTGCGATGGCGAGATGTCACAGCCGCAGGCCTTGTGGTCTGTGTCGTCGTCGGCACGGCAGCGGGGACGGCTCGAACCCTGGCTCGATCCGAGATCGCGGACAAGGACAGGTCGTATCGCAGGCTCGCTGGTTGGCTGGCGTCGAACGCAGATCCTTCGGCAAGAGTGGCTTACATGGAGGTGGGCTACCTCGGCTACTACACGGATCTCGGGATCGTCGACCTTGTGGGTCTCGTCTCCCCGGACATGGTGGCACACGTCGTCGACAGGGACTTCGCTCGCGGTTTTTGGGTTCTTCAGCCCGAGTACCTGGTCCATCTCGAAGGCAGCAGGTTCACCGGCTCGATTGTTGAAAACCCGATCTTTCCCAGAGCCTATGCTCCCGTGGTGACCCTCGAAGGAATTGCGGGTCGTTCACTCACGGTCTTCGCCAAGAAAGCCACGCTGCGAAGCCGATCGGCGGACCCTCCGACCGGCTCTTGATCCCGTTCGGGAATCTGCTATCGTCTTGGAGAACAGGGGAGGGTGGATCTTTTCAGGTCGGCCGGTCATCTCGGCTGACTCTTCTATTCGTTGTGGGCTCGGTCGCTGGCGGATCAGGGATCGGAGAGACGTCACTCGGTGGTCGTTTTAAACGAGATTTGTACGGTACGAGAGCAGGGGTCAGGTGAAGGTGTGTCGAGACCCGGCCTGGTTCTCCTGATCGGGGTTGATCGCCAGCACTGTGATGTCGGCGCCTTCGATAGCGTGCAAACCGACCGACTCGAGCGGGCCATTGTTATTCTGGAGAACGCCGATGTGTCGGTTGTCGTGTCGGCTCTTGACCTGGTAGACAGCTCCGGTATCTCGACCCTTCAACGGCTGCGCCGCGCCGCAACACCGATTCCCGTCGTGGTTGCTTTTGAGGTTGGGGGGGCGGACGGGGATATGGTGCGTAAGGTGCTCGCGGAAGGTGCAGCCGGCTACCTGCCGATCCCGGCGGCCGACCCGTCCCTCCTGGAGGCGTATCTGCGGTCGGTGCTCGGGCGTGAGCAGCTCGGCGCCGAGTTTCGCGTGCGTGCGGAACGTATCGCCCGTGCGGTCGATGGTTCGGGCGACGGTCTGTGGGACTGGGACCTCAAGAGCGGGGGGATGTTCATGTCGGCGTGTTGCGCAGCCCTGCTCGGCTTCGAGGAGAAGGAGGGATCAGGGGAGCCTGATCGCTGGTTCAGCAGGGTTCACCCAGATGATCTCAGCATGCTTCGCAAACGACTGGATTCGGTCCTCGAAGGTGGCAGCGCGGTCATTGTATGCGAGCACCGGATTCTCAACGGTTTCGGCGAACCCCACTGGGTCATGGCCCGAGGCAAGCCCATCCGGGATCTCGACGGGAAGGTGACGGGGGTGGCCGGCTTCCTCTCCGACGTGACCGACCGGAGAAGAAACGAGGACGAGGCGATTCACCGTTCCCTCCACGATGGTCTCACAGGACTCGCCAGCCGGAGTCTCTTCCTTGACCGGGTGGCGAGAGCGCTGGCTGCGCTGAGCCGCCGGGACGGCGGGCACTTCGCCATCCTCTTTGTGGACCTCGACTACTTCAAGAACGTCAATGACGAGCACGGCCACAGTGTCGGTGATGCAGTTCTTCGAGAGGTCGGCCGCCGGCTGGAATCTCTCCTCCGGCTCGGCGACACAGTCGGACGGATCGGTGGTGACGAGTTCGGAGTCATGCTCGCTGAGGTCGACGACGCCGGCGCCGCGGTGCACATCGCGGATCGGGTCATCGATCTGCTCTCCGACCCGGTGGCCGTGGGCAGGAACGAGTTCGTCGTCTCCGCCAGCATCGGGATCACGATCAGTACCACAGGCTATGCTGATGCGGCGGCGATGATTCACGATGCCGACATGGCGATGTACCGGGCCAAATCGCTTGGGCGGGCTCGTTCTCAGGTCTGCGACCCGCAGATGCATGCGGCAGCGATCGCTCGCCTCAGGCTCGAGACCGAGCTTTACGAGGCCGTGGTCAGCCGGAGCTTCGAGATGCACTATCAACCTGTCGTCGATCTCGATTCAGGCCAGGTGGCCGGCGTCGAGGCGATGTTCCGTTGGCGCCATCCCGAGGTCGGTCTCATCACGCCGTCGGAGTTCATCGACGTCGCCGAGAAGACCGGCCTCATCGTGGAGATCGGGTGGTGGGTCTTGCGTGAGTCCTGTCGCCAGATGGTTGAGTGGCGGCGTCGCTTTCCTGAACAGACCGCCCTCTGGCTGTGCGTCAACATCTCAGCCAAATCCCTCATGCAGGAGGGAATGGTCGAGATGTTCGCCGACGTGCTGCGGCACGAAGAACTGTCGCCGGAATCGATCATCCTCGAGGTCACCGAAGACCTGGTTCTGGGTCATGGTGAGCGCGCCACTGACGTCCTCGTCGCCCTCCGGGGGACCGGTGTGCGCCTGTGTCTCGACGACTTCGGTTCCGGCTATGCATCGCTGAGTCATCTCGATCATCTCAACTACGACATGCTCAAGATCGACCCCTCGATCGTCGAGCGTTTGGGCGGGCCCGGTGCAGACGATCGGCTTTTGGTCACAGTTCTCAGCCTGGCCCGGCAGATGGGCCTCCAGGTTGTGGCGGAGGGCGTCGAGACGAGCGATCAGGCGCGAGGCCTCAGGAAGCGTGCCTGTCAGTTCGCTCAGGGCCACTGGTTTGTGAAGCCGTCATTGCCCGGCGACGTCGAGGTTCTCTTCGAACGACCGCCTGATTGGTGGCTCGCCGCTACCGAAGAGGGTGGATAGGGTTATCCTCTGGGTGTGAAGATCACGATCTATACCGACGGCGGCTGCAGGCCAAACCCGGGGCCGGGGGGGTGGGGAGTGGTTCTGCTCTACCCAGGCCGCGAGCCGGAGGAGCTCAGCGGAGCCGAGGAGAAGACCACCAACAACCGCATGGAGCTCCAGGCCGCGATCGAGGCGATGCGAGCCCTCGACGAACCGCACGAAATCGATCTCCACACGGATTCGCAGTACCTGCGAAAGGGCATGTCATCGTGGATTGAAGGGTGGAAGCGGCGGGGGTGGAAGACCGCGAGCGGCGCCCCGGTGCAAAACGCGGATCTGTGGCGCCAGCTCGAGGCCGAGATCGAACGGCATGTCGTTCAGTGGTTCTGGACCCGAGGTCACTCGGGCGACCGTTGGAACGAACGCGCCGACGAGCTGGCGTCGGCAGCGATCCCGCGCGACATAGAGCTCGTCGACGAGCCCGGGGCCGCCTTGGTGGTTCTGGCGGTCGCCTATTCCGGGAAGAAGAAGCGCGGCGCCTGGGCGGCGCTGCTTCGTTTTGGCGAGTTCGAGAAGGACCTGTCGGGGGTCATCGAGGGCGGCACGGCGAATCAGATGCACATCGTGGGTGCGATTCGGGCTCTCGAGGCGTTCCACAGACCTGTTCGTATGCACGTCTATACGACCTCGGACTACCTCAAGGATGGCGCCTCGTCCTGGCTGGGGGCCTGGCGGGCGCGAGGGTGGAAAACACGTGAGGGCAAGCAGGTGAGCCATCGTGATGCGTGGCAGCTTCTCGAGCGCCAGGTCGGCCGCCACCAGATCGTATGGCACGTGCTGGGGTCGGGCGACGATGTGGAGGAGATGGTAGGGGTGAAACGAGCGGCAAGGGCTGCTCTGGTAGGAGACTTGACGGAGGGACGCCCGGTCGATGAAGAGGAGGCGGGGCAAACGAGATAGAATGAATGATCGGATCTTCGGGAGGTCGAGAGTGATCCTGGCGACCGAGTTGAAATATACGCGACGGCGGCACGATGAGTGATCAGGGTAGGCGATCCCTTTTTGACCGGGTCTGGCCCTTCTCCAAGGCGAGGGTTGAGACTGATGCCACCTTCTCTCGCGATCTCTTCACTCTGGGTATCGTCATCGTCACCTCCGACCCGGATCTTGGGGGCTCGCTGTCGGAGGAGCTCGTTGTCGCTGGCAACGACGTCGAGGTGTGCCAAACGATCCGTTCTTTGCGCCATAGTGTGCGACGACGGCTGCCGGATGCGGTGCTCGTGGACTGGCGAATGGTGGCCGACGCGGTCGCCACCATCGTTCGCTTTTTGAGAGGCGACCCGGAGTGCGCCGGGGTGACCGTAGTCGCGCTCGTTCCGCCCGAGAAGACCGACCAGATCGAGACGATCCTCGAGCTGGGCTGTGACGACTTTCTGCCTTTGCCTACCGATGCCTTTCAGGTGAGCGCCCGCATTGGCCTGATTGCACTAGGAAGAGGGAGCGGCGGAGAGGGTGGACGGGACCCGGTGACGGGTTTGGCCCTGCATGACACGCTGAGCGAAGGCCTTCGCCACGCTCTCTATCGAGCGAGGACGTCGCGCTCACACTTGTTTGCGGTGTTCGCCATCGGCGTTGACGGGTTCGAGACCGTCACAACGGCCCTGGGACTTACGGCCGGGGACCTGCTGCTCGAGGCGATAGCACGACGGATCGAGAAGGTGTTGCAGTCCGGCGACCTTCTTGCGAGGTGCAGTGGAGACGAGTTCGCGCTTCTCGTCGCGAAGGTCGACGACGTGACCGGCGCCATGGGGGTGGCCTCCCGCATTCAGGGTGAGTTCGAAGAGCCGTTCGACCTCAATGAGGATGAAATGTACGTGAGTGTCGGCATTGGGGTCGCTCTGTGGGGCCCTGCGTACAGTGACCCCGAAGATTTGCTGCGTGATGCGACGACGGCGCTCAGCCGCGCCAGGCAGAGTGGGCGCAATCACGTGACCGTTTTCAACCCAGCGATGCGCGAGGATGTGGTCGCCGAGTTGATCCTCGTGAACGGGCTCAAGGCGGCCGTGAAGCGGGAGGAGTTCTGCCCCTACTTCCAGCCCATTGTATCCGTCAGGGATGGGCGGATCAGTGGTTTCGAGGCGCTCGTGCGGTGGCAGCATCCCGAACGCGGCCTGCTCGAGCCGGCTGCTTTCATCGACATCGCAGAGCAGACCGATACGATCATTCAGATGGACCGTTTGCTGATGGAAGCGGCCTGCCGGCAGCTGCGCGCGTGGCAGATGCGTTTCCGTGAGTTCCAACATCTCACCGTGAGCGCAAACGTATCGACGAGGGAGTTTCTGGAGCCCGACTTTGTCCCACACATCGATTTGATCCTTCGCAGCACGGGCCTTTATGGGCGGAGCCTGAAGATCGAGGTCACCGAGAGCGTGCTCATGGAGTACACCGACCACGCCGCCGAAATGCTCGAGCAGCTTCGAAAGCTCGCCATCGGCATCAGCATTGATGACTTCGGCACCGGCTACTCCTCATTCAACTACCTGCGGCGCTTCGAGATCGACATTCTCAAGATCGATCGTTCCTTCGTCTCGCGGATGACGGACGATGACGACAGCGCGCAGATCGTCGCCCTCGTCGCGACCCTGGCCAAGAATCTCGGCAAGGTGACCGTGGCGGAAGGGGTCGAGACCGTGTCGGAGTTCAACAGGCTTCGAGATCTCGGGGTCGACCAGGTGCAAGGCTTTTACATTGCCCGGCCGATGTCGGCTGAGGCGGCGGAGCAGTTGCTCGAGCGCGTGCACGATGCGGACAACCACCTCGAGAAGATCATGAAGGACCGGTTGAATCGGATCTAGGAGGGTGTAGTGCATAGAATTGGCGGCGCCTTTCGGGTGTCGTTTGGCCCGTTTTTTGGCGTATTCTTGACCCATACCACCAGTATGAGCCTGCGAATCCTCCCCAAAATGGCCTCAAACGACCCACCGAAATTCATCCACCCTCTATGCACTACACCCTCCTAGTTCAGCCTCGTTTCCGGCAAACCAACTGTGCCATCATGGATGCATGCAGCG
>CAZCEX010000110.1:0-10561 GCA_964497785.1 uncultured Thermoanaerobaculia bacterium
GCCAGGTCTTACCTGCTTGATCAGTGTGCCGCTCGCGGACAGGGGAGGGAGGCGATCGACTGGACGCTCGACGAGCTGGGCACGTTGCTTCTCGCCGATACTCGAGGCTATTTCTCGGCCCACCTCTTTACTCCCGAGATGCAGCAGAACATCGGCAGTGCGATTCAGAATCACTTCTTGAACGGCAGTGACGGCCACTTCGCGGAGGCCGTGATCGAGGTCTTTTCTTCGCGTCCGGCGGTGTGGCAAGCGGTTCTCGGAACCTCGCTCAACGAGATGGATGCCTGGGAGGACCCGCAGCGTACTGTCGACGCGCTCGCCTTGAAGGGCGGGGCGTTGGCGCAGGCGGTTTACGACGATTTGGGTTTCGACGGCACAGCACGTTTCCTTGCCTCGCTTCGCATGGCGTTTTCGGGCACGACGTTTACGATCGATGAAGTTGTCGCCGCGATAGAGGAGATCGAGCCCGATCTCGGCCCGATGGTGCGTGACGTGATCACCAGCACCGATCTGCCGGGTCTCATGGGCCAAGAGGCGGAGGCTTTTCGGATTCCGGACGCTGATGACGGTTCTCCGAGGTATCAACTACGGGTCCTGGTGCGCAACGACGAACGCTCGGCGGGCATGTTCCGCGTGGCTTACCTTGTCGGTGTCGGTGATGAGGAGGACCGCGAGCTGAGCGATCCGATCAGGGTCAAGGGACAGTCCGCAGTGCAGTGGTCGGTTGTGCTCACGAGGCCTCCGACAGGTGTCTGGATCAACCCTTACGCCGCGCTCAACCGAACTCCGTTCAGGGTTCCCATGGATGAGGTCGACGAGGAGGCGGTGATTACCGCCGACCCGATCGAACAGGTGGTCGAGCTCGAGTGGTCGCTGCCGCCGACCGATCAGATCGTGGTTGACGACCAGGACGAGGGCTTTACGGTGGTCGCAGAGGCAAAGGGACGTGGTACACGAATCGGCGCCAAGACACGTGACGATGCCGAGCTCGACAACGGTTTGCCGGTCGAGGACTTTGGTCCAATGCCCCGCGAGTGGTCCAGGGCGACCTCGTCGACCGCCTTCGGGCGCTATCGCCACACAGTGGCCTGGACCCGAAAGGGTAAAGGCAAGACTTGGGCCGAGTTCAGTGCCGTGCTGCCTCGCTCCGGCCTGTGGGAGCTCGAGGTCCACTTGCCGCACAAGCAGCGTTTTAGAATGGCGCGCAACTGGGGCAGCTGGATCCTGACGATCGTTCAAAACGGGGACCGGCAGGAGGCTGAGTTCGACGCCTCCGCGGCGCCCCGCGGGTGGACGCTGGTGGATGCCTTCGAGCTCGCCGATGGCGATGTAGTCGTCGAGTTCTCCGATTCCTCCACCGGCATGATCGTCGTTGCCGATGCCATTCGTTGGACGCCACCTTTGGCGGCGGTTGACACCGTGGAGGCGCCATGAGGCGCCTGGAGCTCATGGTGTTGTTGCTGGTGTGCAGTGCCGTGGTGGCCTGCGGACCGGGTGGGGATGACGAGAAGGTCGAGTTCAGGGTTCCGGTGACGGTCGAGGATGTCATTGCCGGCGATGTCGAGGACCGAATCTCGGCGACCGGCACCTTGCGGGCGGAGGAAGTGGTGAGCCTGACGGTCGAGGCAAAGGGTGTGCTCGGTCTCGCTCGATCGCCCGGTGGGCGAAGACTCGCTGAAGGGGACCGGGTGACAGCCGGCCAGGTCATTGCCGAGATCACGGGCGAAGATGTCAGGGTCGCCGCCCGCACCGAAGCCACTCGGCGGCGGTTTCTCTCGTCTCAGAGTGATTATGAGGCGACTCGGGAGCTCTTCGAGCAGGGACTCATCACCGAAACCGAGATAAGAAACTCTGAGACCCAACTCGAAGAGGCCCGTCTGGAGTACGACCGCAGCCAGCTCGCAGAGAATCGAAATCGATTGGTGACGCCCATCGACGGCGTGCTTCTGAGGCTCGCCCGGGATCTTGATGGCCGGCCCATGGCCGACGGGCAGCTCGTCGGGCCGGGAGTGGTGATCGCCCAGGTGGCGCCGACCGCTGAACTCGTTGCCGATGTCGATATCGTCGGCAGCGACGTGGCGCGGATCCGAGAGGATTATTCGGCGCGGGTTCTGCACCATGCCTTCGAGGAGGCGTCCTTTGAAGGCCGAGTGCTTCGATTGTCGCCGGCGATCGATCCAGTGACGCGGGCCCTGCGAGCCGAGGTCGTTGTTGACAACCGTGAGGGTCTGCTGCGCCCGGGGATGTTCGTCGAGGTCGAGATCCTCATCGATCGTCGAGTGGGTGTTCCTGTGCTGCCGAGAGAGGCGGTGACCGAGAGAGCCGGCAAACGGGTTGTTTTTGTGCTTCGCGGACAAAGAGTCGAGCGGCGAGAAGTGGAGCTTGGTCTCGGTGACGACGATACGGTTGAGGTTCGCACCGGCGTGGAGATTGGCGAGAGGGTCGTGGTGAGAGGCCTCGAAACGCTCGCCGACGGCTCGCGGGTGCGGGTCACAGGCGGGGCGTGAGTCGGCGGACAGGGGGGATGCCCTGATGGAAAGCCTCGCTCGGCTTGCGGCCAGACGGCCAGTCGCGATCACCGTACTCGCGGTGGCTGTAGTGCTTCTCGGACAGGTGGCGTGGCGTCGTACGCCGATCGACCTCCTGCCCGACGTGCAGAGTCCGACTGTATTGGTCTCGGTGCGCAGTGGTGACCGCCCGCCGCTCGAGATGGAGCGGCTGTACGGCGAGCAAGTGGAGCAGCGACTGTTCACCGTCAGCGGAATCCGGGCGATCGAGCAGGTCGCGCGAACCGGCAGACTCGTCACTCGAGTGACCTTCGAGTGGGGTGTGAACATGGACCTTGCGGTGGTCGAAGTTCAGAAGGCCCTCGGGCCCGTCGCCAGTGATCCCGAGGTCGGCGAGGTCATCGTGCGGCGGTTCGACCCTCGCCAGCTACCCGTGTTGGCCCTCGGTCTGGTGGCCCCCTCTGGACACCCCGACCTGGCCGAGCTCAAACGAGTCGCCAAGAGGCAGGTCGGGCCCACTCTCGAGCAGCTCGACGGCGTCGCACAGGTGAGGGTTGTCGGGGGACGGGATCGGGAGGTTCAGGTTCGCCTCGATCAACCGCGTATGGAGGCTTTCGGGATCAGGCTTGCCGAGATCGAAGCGCGCCTCGTAGCGGCAAACCTCGACGTCAACGCCGGAACGCTCGAGCAGGATGACAAGGTCTACCTCGTGCGGGGCCTGGCTCGGTTTCGCGGCCCCGATGACGTGGCGGCGGTTGTTGTTCGTTTCGCGCGAGATCGAGGTGGCGTGCTCGTGCCGGTCCGGATCGCCGATATTGCGGAGGTCGCACTTGCCGACGCCGAGATCGACAACATGGTTTTGGTTGACGGATTCGAGGGTGTGGGCCTGGAGGTCTACAAGGAGGCCGGAGCGAATACGGTGGCGGTGTCGCGAACGGTGCGGCGGGCTCTCGAGAACCTCAACGCCGACCTGCCGGGCGTCGAGGTCAGGGTCGCCGCCGACGAAGCCGCGCTGGTCGAGCAGGCGATATCAGATGTCAAGAGCGCAGCCCTGCTCGGCATCGGGCTGGCGATCGTAGTTCTGATCTTCTTCTTGCGGTCGGTCGGTCCGACGCTAGTCGTGGCGGCGGCGGTGCCTGTGTCGCTGCTGGCGACGGTCATTGCCATGGGTTTCTGGGACCAGAGCCTCAACCTGATGACCCTGGGAGGTCTGGCCTTGGGCGCCGGGATGTTGGTGGACAACGCCATTGTCGTGGTCGAGAGTATTTTCAGGCGCCGGACGGAGGGTGCAGATGTGGTCGAAGCTGCGGCCAGTGGTACGGCGCGTGTTGCCGGGGCCATCGCTGCTTCCACCTTGACGACCTGCGTCGTATTCCTGCCGGTACTGTTCATCAGAGGGCTGGCCGCTCGCCTTGTTTCAGGGCTCGCGTTCACGGTCGTGGTCTCCTTGCTGGCGTCGCTCGCGGTGGCCGTGCTGCTCATACCAGCGCTTTCCCGGTGGCTTCTGCCGCCCAAACAGGTCAAGGTGTTCGACCCCGGGAAAGATCGTCTGGAGCGGTTCGTGAGCGCCCTGCTTCAGCGGGCGCCGTTGGTTGTCGGCCTGTCAATCGTCGTTGCGGCCCTTGCTATTGTCAGCCTGGTCGGCCTCGGCACCGAGCTCCTGCCTCCTTCTGACCCCCACCAGCTCGGGGCTCGCCTTGTAGGTCCTCCGGGGCAAAGGGTTGAGAGCACGGCGCGCTCGGCTCTGGCAGTTGAGCAAGTTCTGAGACAGGTCGGCGGCGACGATGTCGACGCGGTCCTGATCGAGGTCGGCCGGGTCCCCGAGGATGATCGATTCGTCAGGGAGGAGCAGGCAGAAGAGAACATCGCGAGGATGAGGGTTCGGCTTGCCGACGACGGTTTGACCGCCGGAGAGCTGATTCGGCGTGCGGTTGCTGCGGTCTCGACTCTTGAAGGAATCGACGTCGAGTGGGATGTCGGGACCTCGGCGCTGGCTCGTGCCCTGGGTACGGGGGGCGCTCCCGTTCAGGTCGAGCTGATCGGCAAGTCGTTGGAGGAGCTCAGGGAGAGTGCGGACAGGGTTCGCGCTGCACTCGAAGCAAGGCCGGAGCTGTGGAGTGTGAGGTCCTCCTTCGAAGGTGGGCCGCCTGAGCTGCGGGTGATGCTCCGGCGCACCCTCGCTGATGGTCTCGGGGTCGAGCTCGACGATGTCGCTGCGGTCCTGGAATCCTCCCTGGATGGGCGTCGGGCCACCGTCCTGACGATGGGTGACGAAGAGCGGGACGTACGTCTGCGGCTTCCCCGAGTGGGGCGGGATCAGCTGATGAACGTTCCTTTCACGACGTCGTCCGGGGCGAGGGTTACGGTCGGCGAGGTGGCTCGCCTCGAACTTCAGATCGGCGCCCTGGAGATCTTTCGCCGCGATCAGAGGAGAGTGGCAAGGGTGACGGCCCGATTGGTTGATGGTTTCGAGTATCCGCAGGCGCGCGCTGCGGTCGAGCGCGTTCTGTCTGTGACGGACCTCGTGCCGGGCGTTCGAGCCCACCTCGCTGGCGAGGAGGAGGAAAGAGAACGGACCTTCGGGGAGCTGAAGTGGGCAGGGATCCTGGCTATCGTCCTGGTCCTCATGGTGCTCGCTGGCGCCTTCGAAAGCCTGCGTCATCCGCTCACCGTCTTGGCCGCCGTGCCCCTGTCCCTGATCGGCGTCGCCGCCCTGCTGGTGCCCCTGGGCCAGCCCATCGGGGTGATGTCGGTACTCGGCTTGATCGTGCTCGCGGGGGTAGCTGTCAACGACGCCATCCTGCTCGTGGACACGGCACAGAAGTTGGAGGCGGACGGACTTGAACGGCGACCGGCTCTGGCGAGAGCAGCTGCTATGAGGCTCCGGCCCATTCTCATGACGACGGCCACAACAGTGCTCGCTCTGCTGCCTCTGGCCGTGGGCTTTGGAGAGTCGTCTCAGCTTCGAACGCCTCTGGCTCTGACGCTGATCGGTGGATTGATTGCTTCGACGGTTGCATCCCTTTTGGTGATCCCATGTGTGTACGACATTGTTTCCAGGAGCCGAAAGCCCGCGTGATGGGCGGCTCCTAGCCATGTCGCTTCTCGCGCTCCCGATCCGCCGCCCGGTCGCCACTTCGATGGCGTTCCTGGGCCTCGTGATGCTGGGCGTCATCGGCTGGTTGCGAATGCCTGTGGAACTGCTGCCGGCGCTCGGTGGCGACGAGCTTTTCGTTCAGATCTACCGTCCGGGATCGGAACCTGAGGTCGTTGAACGAGAGCTTCTGCTGCCGCTTGAGGCCAGGGTCTCCGAACTCGAGGGTGTCGCCGAGAGCTGGGGATCGATCACCGGGTCGTCGGGCTCGCTGCAGATCCGGTTCGAGCCGGGTACCGATCTCGCCATCCGGGAGATGGAGCTCCAACGCCTCGCCTCCGCTCTTGCGCGCAGCCAGCCTCGGGGCACCGTCGTCAACGTCTCGTCCCAGGACCTCGAAGCGCTGAGCCGATTCGTGATGGTCGTCCAGGTCACCGGCGGCGAAGACAGGAACTCGCTGCGCTACCTCGTAGATGAAAGGGTGCTTCCACGGCTGGCCGCAATCCCTGGCGTCAGCCGGGTGATGGCCTCCGGCGGGGCTGCGAGGGAGCTGGCCGTGCGCCTCGACCCGGATCGCTGCGCCGCCGAGGGTGTTTCCCCCGATCAGGCCGCTGGAGCGGTTGCGCGGGCAGTTCAAAGATTACGTTTCCTCGGCGGCGTCGAGGATGCTTCCGGCAGAACAGCCGTGATGATCGACGGTCGTCCGGCTGGGGTCGTGAGCCTCGGTGAGACCCGTATCAGGGGCGATCGAGCTGTAATGCTCCGTCACGTCGCCGAGATCTCGATGGGACCGGGCCGTGAAGAAATGGCTTTCCGTGTCAACGGCCGGCCGGCAGTCGGGGTCGTCATCTTCCAGGAAGAGGGCGCCAATCTTGTGCGATTGGGACGCGCCCTGCGAGAACGGCTCGTCGAGGTGGAGGAAGAACTCGGTCCCCACGGCGTCGAGATGGTCATCGGATTCGATGCTGCGGAGACCGTCGAGGAACAGTTGGGTAGACTCAAACGACTCGCTTTGACGGGCTTCGGGGTCGCCCTGATCGTGCTCTTCCTATTCCTTCGCCAGATGCGTGCGGTCGCCGTCGTTGCGGTGGCTGTTCCAGTCAGTCTGGTGGGGGCAGTCGCCTTTTTTGCCATCGGTGGTTTGAGCCTCAACCTGATCACCCTCTTCGGGCTCGCAGTCGGGGTCGGCATGCTGGTCGACAACAGCATCGTCGTCTACGAGGCGATCGAGCGCTTGCTTGCTCGTGGTGTGGCCCCAGCCGAAGCCGCAGAAGAGGGAGTTCGCAGGACCGTGCGGGCCATCATGGCGGCTTCGGCGACCAATGCCATTGTTTTCCTCCCGATAGCTTTCGCTGCTCAGGACTCCATGGTTCGAGGCATGCTCAAGCTGCTCGCGGTGGCGATCCTGCTGCCGCTCGCGGCGTCGGTGCTCGTCGCGATCGGACTCGTTCCATTGCTCGCACGATGGCTTGCGGCCCCGGCTGCGATGGCCCGGCTGGAAAAGCAGCGGCAACGCCGGCTCCAGTGGGCCGGCCTCGTTCGGCCGGATCGCTGGCGGGAGCTCTTTTCGGGGGTATTGGCGACGGGCCTCCGGCGGCCGGCCGGGTGGCTCGCCGGGGTCGGCGCTGCGGTTGTGCTGACCGCGATCATCGCGATTCCGTGGGTTGCGGTGACCACCAGCGGCCAAGAGGCTTCAGAGGCCGATGAGGTCAGGATCTCCCTCGAGGTTCCGGCGTCGGGTTCCCTCGACGCGACCGGTCAGATTTTCACCCGCCTCGAAACGGCAGCCCTCGATCTCCCAGGGGTCGAAACGGTGGAGAGTGTCTTCCAGGAGGAGGGCGGCACGCTGACAGTACGGCTGGTCGACCGCGACCAGAGGCCGCCGGATGCACGCGCCGCAAGGATCAGAAGGAGCCTGGACAAGGCGGTCGAGGGCATCAACGGCATCGAGATGCGGCGTCTCGACAGCAGCGGGTCGGGCGGGGGAGGACGTGGGGGCGGCACCGCCGATCTCTTCGGTGGTGGGCCTGCAGAAGTTGTTGTTTCGGGCCCCGATGCGTTGGCCATGGGCCGGCTTGCGGGGTCGATCCGGGAACGCCTGGAATCGGTGCCCGAGGTTGGTTCGGCGTGGACCTCGTCACGTCCGGGCCGGGACGAGCTCCAGGTCTGGCCGAAAAGTGGGGCCCTCTCGGCGGTCGGCCTCACGGCGGACCAGATTCTGCCGGCGCTCGCGGCGCTACGGCGGGAAGGGCTCCAGATGACCGTCGGATATACGCAAGCCGACGGACGCGAGATACCGGTTGTCGTGCGCAGGGACGAGAGCGAGGTGACGAACGCGGTTCGAACGGTCACCGACCTCAAGCTGGCGACTCCGGCTGGGGTGCAAACGTTGGGAGCGTTGACCACCGTCAGGGTCATGCCCCCTCCACCGACGATCGAACACCACAATGGCCGCCGCGAAGCGAGCGTCTACTATCGATACGGCGTTGAGGCGCCCCGAACGGGCCCGGCGCGCCACGAAGTCGAGCGGCGCATTCAAGAGTCGATGCGAGAGGTGCATCGGCCCCCGGGATTCACCGTCGAGACAATCGTCGAGGATGAGACACTGAGCTGGTTTCGGCGGGTTCTGGGGCCGGTGCTGCTGCTCCTGTTCGTGGTGCTCGCAGTGACGTTCGAGAGCCTCACCATGCCGATTTTGGTCCTGGTGGCGGTTCCTTTGACGTTGCTCGGCGCCACCTGGGCCCTGGTCTTGTCGGGCACGCCCGCAGATCTCATGGCCCTGGTTGGGGCGGTCGCCCTGCTCGGGCTCACCGTCAACCCTGCAATCCTGCTCGTCGATCGAATGCAGAGCCGGGTTGTGCGAGGGGGCTGGTCGGCTGGCGCTGCCGCCCTCGCCGCTGTTCGGGAGCGCGCCAGGCCTGTGCTCATGACCTCCTGCACGACCATTGCCGGGCTCTGGCCGCTCGCCCTCACCACCGGGCGGGAGATGGAGATCTGGCCGCCGTTTGCGACGGTTGTCATGGGTGGGTTGGCAACATCGACACTCTTGACTCTGCTGGTGATTCCTATGGGCTTTGTCCTCCTGGAGCGCCTCGACAGGGTCTTCGGCAAGCTCGGGCCCTGGGTCGTCATCGTGTGGATCATGGCGACAGCTCTGGTGATGACGCCGCTGATCGTGACCGAGACTTTGACATCCTTGACGTGGCAGGTTCTGACGACTTTGCTGGTTGCCGGAGTGGGCCTCGGGCTCGCCGTGATTCTCTTGCGGCGGGATCGGGCGCCGGAGCCTGAGTGTGGAGAAGACGGCCCCCCGGCTCTCGAGGTGCGTTTCTTGCGCAAGGTCTACGGCCGCCCGGGCCCGGTGGGCCTGGCCTTACGTTCCGGTCGAGACTTCGCTGCCAGGGTGCTGGCGCGAGGGGGCACCCCATTCGATCGCTCAGAGGCGTTGCGGCAAGCGGTGACGGCGGGTGTGGTCGCAGCGGGTATCGTCTACCTGGCTGTGGCCGTTCGAGGCATGTGGTGGACCATGGTTTTCGCCCTGACGGCTGCCGCGGTCGTTGCCTCGATGCTGCGTGACCTTCGCAGAGCGCGAGGGAAAGCGGATCCGGAGGGGAGAGTCCTGGGTGGCGGAATAGAAAATATGCTCGCCGTGGCGGCGCCCTGGTTCGCCCTCGGCATATTGGGATGGCGTTATACCCTTGTTCCCCGCCTCGCAGAGGAACACAGCCGTCTCGCGCCGCTCGCCCTTGTTCTTGCCGGCCTCCTGATTGTTTTTGTGCAGCTCGGGCGTCGTTCGGCGAATGCTCTGGCCGAGGGCGCCATCGAAGCGCGCCCGAGCCGGGGGCTTTTTCTCCGCCCGAGAGTGATGTGGCGTTCGGTGGCGCGAACCCTTTTCGGACTCGACTTGCCGCGCGATGAGGTAGAGGCCGTCGCCACCATCGGATTCAGGGTCGAACGGGGAATGGTCGGAATCCTCGGCCCGAACGGCGCCGGCAAGACCACGGTCCTGCGGTTGCTCGCTGGAATCCTGGAGCCGTCACTCGGCGTGATGACCCTTGGAGGTGTGCGGATCCAACGCCTGCGCCGATACCTGGCAAAATGGGTCGGTTACCTGCCCCAGGAGTTCGGCCTGCCGCAGGATCTGACTGCGCGTGAGTACCTCGACTACTTCGCACTCCTGTACGGCGTCGGTAGCGGCCAGGAGCGCCGGCAGCGAGTTGAAGATCTCCTCCAGGAGGTCGGGCTGGGAGAGAGGGCAGACGAGAAGATCGGCGCATATTCGGGCGGCATGCGGCAGCGGGTCGCAGTCGCTCGCACTCTCCTACGTCTTCCCCCGATCATCATCGTCGATGAGCCGACAGTCGGACTCGACCCTCGCGAACGGATCCGGTTCCGGAACCTGCTCGCCCGTCTGGCTCGGGGCCGTGTAGTGCTCTTCTCGACCCACGTCGTCGAGGACGTTGCCGTCGCTTGTGGACGGGTGATTGTCATGCGGCGGGGAGAGGTGGTTTTTGACGGTGAGCCCGCACGGCTTGCAGACGAGGCGCGGGGAAAGGTCTGGCGCCTGTGCCTGCCAGCAGATGAAGAGGCCGGACTCGAGGGCCGCGTCATCGATCGTGTGCCCGAAGCCGACGGAACGGCCCGCCTGCGTTTGCTCGCCAGCGTCTCGCCGCACCCGGCTGCAGAGATCGTCGAGCCGACCCTTGAGGACGGGTACTTGGTGTTGGTGGGGGAGGGGTGAACCTTCTCAAGGCAGGGTCGGGCCTCTAGCAGGGATTCGTGCGCATTGGGTTCGTTTCTTCGGAGCTGTATCATGGGGCTGGAAACCGATCTTTGCAATGCAAGAGTTGGTGACAGCTAAGAGGAAGGAATGACTGTCTCAGAGAACTTTCAGGACCTCGTGAGTCAGTGTCGGGAACACTGTTTGTGGTTCATATCGACCGATCGATTGCCCTCGACC
>CAZCEX010000111.1:0-10536 GCA_964497785.1 uncultured Thermoanaerobaculia bacterium
TCCAGCACAATGGCGCACCCGGCACGCGCCACCGGAGGTGCTTTCACTGGTTCTCCTATCAGCTTACAGCAGCTCCCGCAACCGTGCGTAGCCGGCGCGGCTGACCGGCAGCTTCGACCCGTCCTTGAGGATGGCCAGGCGACTGTCCTTGGCGTAGAGCTCGAGCCGGTCGAGGCGATCGAGGTTGAGGATGTAGGAGCGGTGGATGCGTACGAAGAGCCCGGGGTCGAGCTGCGCTTCGAGAGCCGAGATCTTCGCGAGCTTGTGGTGATCCGACCCACTGGCGTGAATCGTCACACTGTCGTCGTCGGCCTCGATGTATTCGATCTCGGCGACGGGGATGACGTGGACCCTGGCGCCGTCGCGGGTGAGCAGACGTTCGGCGTACCCTCGATCGGGTCGGGCGACCCCAGCCAGAGCCTCGGTGTCGGGTCCTCCGCCAAGACGCTCGCAGGCCCGGTCGAGGGCGGTGGCGAGGCGCTCCCGGGAGAAGGGCTTGAGAAGGTAGTCGACGGCGTGGACCTCGAAGGCGCGCAGCGCGTGCTCGTCATAAGCCGTGACGAAGACGACGGGCAGGCTCCGTTCGAGCACTTCGAGCACCTCGAAGCCGTCGAGCTTGGGCATCTGGATGTCGAGCAACAAGACGTCTGGCGCGAGTTCGGCGACGGCTTTGACGGCCTCGAACCCGTTGCTGCACTCTCCGGCCACCTCGTAGGCCGGCAGGTCCGAAAGGTACTCACGCAGAAGCAGTCGGGCCGGTTCTTCGTCATCGACGACGAGAACACGTATCCGATGAGCTCTTGGGTCGGTGCTCACTCCTGGACCTCCGTTTCGGTCTGGGTCGAATCACGCGGCAGCGAAACCTCGGCCGTGAAGAGACCGCCGTGAAGGCTGGTCGAGAGAGTTGCTTGGCCTCCGAACAGGGTTTGCAGGCGGCGGCGGAGGTTGCGCAGGCCGAGGCCTGCACCGGGGTTTGGTCGCGCTGTCTCGTCCACGGGGTTTGTGACCGACAGGGTGAGGCCAGGACGGCCGCATTCGGCCCCGATGTGTATGGTGCCGCCGTCGACGAGCTCGGAGATACCGTGTTTGAGGGCGTTCTCGACGAGCGGTTGCAGCACCATTGACGGTACGATCCAGGTTCCGCAACCGTCGGCGATGGACTCTTCGACCAGCAACCTTTGCCCGAAACGGACTTTTTCGATGGCGAGGAAACGGCGAATGGTCGCCAACTCCTCGTCGAGAGTGATCGCTGGGCGTGCCGCCAGCCGAAGGGTGTCGCGCAGGAAGGCCCCGAGTTCGATGCACATCGTGCGCGCCGCTTCGGGGTCGCGAGTCGTGAGGCTCGAAACCGAGTTGAGGCTGTTGAAGAGGAAGTGGGGGTTGACCTGGGTGCGCAGCATCTCGAGCTCCGCCACCTTGGAGGCGACCTCCGCTTGCAGGGCTCGCCTCTCGGCGTTGCGGGAGTCCTCGAATGCACCGAGGAGATAGTGAACCGCCACCGACAGCTGGTAGGCCAGGAAACCGAAAGCGAGCAGAAGGGCGGCCAGGCCGGCGATTCGGTCACCGACTCCGGTGAAAAGAAGCGAATGTTCGAGGAGTTGCGCCAGGCCCCAGGCGAGCCCCACCCATGTCGCCGCAGATATGAGGCCGGTGGTCGCGTGAACTCCAAGGGTGCGAAGGGTGTCTGCCTGGTCCAAGGGCAGAGCGCGACAGGGGTACCACGCGGCAAGACAGAGGAAGGCGTAGACCACCGTCAAGGGCACGGCGAGGGCTGTTGCCTCCACCCAGGAGCTGCCCCCGATCAGGCCGAGGAGACCGCCCAACAGGGCGGCCATCGGCAACCAGGCGAGCAGATAGAGGCCCAGGCCTCGGCGTTGTTCGAAAATGGGGTGCATCGGCTGTCGCTCTCAGTATCTCAGTTCTTGACCTCGATGCCGGCCATGAGGGCCGTCCCACGGATGACCAATACTTTGCACCCGGCGCCTCCCGTGCTCCGAGTCTTGTCTTCCGACCCGGCCAGCAGGGCAGTGACGTTCATCTGCACCTCCCAGTCGTCGGGCACCCAGATCTCGATGCCACCCCACATTGCGAAGCAGTCGATCTCGGCCGGACCGCCCAGCGAGCCACAGCCTCGGAGGTCGACCTCGCAGCCGCCCATGACGGCGGTCATGTCGCCTCCCTGGAAGTCCTCGGCGGTGATGCGGCGGATGTCGGCGCCCATGACGGCGGTTGCCGAGAAGGTTGATGACGAGTCTTCAAGGCGCCTTCGTCGGCCCCTGCGAAAGCCCCGCGTGAGCATACTGAGGCCGGCGACGACCAGAAGCAAAGGCCAGAGTTCCCACACGTCGAATGAGATGAATCCGAGATTGTCGAGCAGGAGAGTCGCTCCGACCGCGATCCAGATGAGCCCCGATCCGACCCGGCGGGCGACCGCGGGTCGGGTGATGTGGCTGAGGCCGACCAGGATCAGGATGACGGGCCAGTAGTCGAAGTATCGCTCCGCGTCGACGATGTCGAAGTTGTCGAGGGTGAGCAAAAGGCCGGCGGCGAGAACCGCGAGGCCGAGGATGATCGATCCGAAGCCGTGGCCCCTCGATTCGCGTCGGCTGCAGTGGTCCCGGCGCCCGGAGTCTCGGTTGGTTTCTTGGGTTGAGTCTCTCATGACGATTCCTTTCTTCTGCTCTCAGGATGGGTCCAGAAGGAGTGCGTGTCACGACCTCATCGGCGAACGGAGGTCTGAGGTCGGTGAATGGAGGCGTGCTCGTGACCGGTTTCTGGTCGCCTCATGCGGGTGGTGGTATACCTGAGACGATGACTGCATGTCCGGAATCGGTCGGCAGGTACCGCATCGTTCGTGAGATCGGGCGTGGTGGCATGGGTGTGGTCTACCTCGCCCGTGACCCGGCCCTGGATCGTGAGGTCGCCGTCAAGACCCTGTTCCAGTCGGCCTGGGTGAATCAACCCGACACTAAGGAACGGTTCCTCAGGGAGGCGCGTTCGGCCGCCCGCCTCCACCACCCGAACATCATCACGATCCACGAGCTCGGCGAGGATGGCGGAGTGCCTTTCATCGCCATGGAGATGCTCGACGGAATGGATCTCGCGAATGCCATCAGGCAAGGTCGTCTTCCGCGTGTGAGCGACAAGCTGCGCGTGGCCGGCCAGCTCTGCCGCGGGTTGGCTCATGCCCACCACCAGGGAGTCATCCATCGCGACGTCAAACCGAGCAATATCATCATCCTCGACGATGGCACGGTGAAGGTCGTCGACTTCGGTGTGGCACATTTCGACGAAGGAACGATGCTCACGCGCAGCGGTGAGGTGCTCGGCACACCGACCTACATGGCGCCGGAGCAGTTCACCGATGAACCTACGGATCACAGGATCGACGTCTGGGCCGTTGGCGTGTTGCTGTACGAGCTTGTGGCCGGGCGACGGCCCTTTGAGGGCACGACGGTTGGATCGCTGGTGTATCGCATCGTTCACACTCAACCACCGAAACTGGATCCGGTCGAACTGGAGGTGCCGCCGTCTCTGGTGGAGATCATCAACCGGGCGATGGCCAAGAACCCGGCGGCTCGATTTGCAGATCTCTCGGACCTCGGGCGTTGCCTTGACAGGGTGCGTGCCGGTCTCGAGCCGGACTTCGGCAGTGACGGCCTCGATGGAACCCTCAAGCTGCCGGCGCCGCTGCCCGGTGAAGCATGGCGTGAGGCCGGCATTTTCGGTGAGACTGTGGGCCTGCACACGATGACCGTTTCCCCCGACGGCAGAGTCCTCGCCGTCGGCATCGTCGATGGCTCCATTCGCCTCTGGGACCTCGGGACCCGTATGAAAACGGTGAGCCTGCGCAGCCGTCTCCACCTGCGCACCGGCCATGCGGCCCTGACGAGGACCATCGTCTACTCCGGTGATGGTGGGTTGCTTGCGACCGGTCACCTCGACGGCACGATCTACCTCTGGCAGCCGGACAGCGGCCTCGAGCTCGAGACCAACCTTCGTCACGAAAAGGCAGTCAGTGGGCTCGGTTTCACCCCCGACGGTGGTGTGCTCGTCTCTGGCGGCATGGATGCGGCTCTCAAGATGTGGGACATGAAAGCGGTCATGGAGGGTGAGGCCCGACGGCTGCTGCGGCGACAACCTGCGCCGATCACCTCCTTGGCGCTCGACGCCGGGGGCAGGACGGTCGTCAGCGGCCACGCCAACCGCAGCCTACGGGTACACGAGATCGCCACCGGTCGGCTCGAGGCCACGGTGCACGGACAGCCGAGCCCACCTTCGGTGCTTGCCGTGTCGCCGGCCGACGGCATGGTCTTCACCGGTGGTCGCGATGGTGATATCCGGAGGGTCAGTCTCGAGACTCGCAGGCAGGTCGGAGACTTCGAGGGACACGCCAGAAGGATCTCGTCGCTTGCCGTGTTCCCGGACGGGCGCAGACTGGCGAGCGTGGCTATGGACAACGTGCTCGTGATCTGGGATCTCGAATCGGGCCGGGAAATTACGGCGCTCGAAGGCAGTCCGGGAGAGGTCTTCGTCTCGGTGCAAACCGTCAACTACGGCCGCTGCCTGCTATGCGGTCTGCAGGACGGCCGTATCCGTGTGTGGGAAAGTTAAGGGGAGATGAAATGAAGGAATGGAAAACCATACTGGAGGACGAACGCCAGCACGCACCGAACGAGTTCTTCCGGTTAGCCCGCTTTCGCCGCGGGCAGGAAGCGTGGTGCAGGTTGCTTGACCGGTTGGGGGAGTAAGGCAGCATCCTCGGCACCAAATTCCCCGAACCGGTATCATCGTGCGTAATGAAGACGCAACTGCAAACCCCATGTCTGGAAATGCTGGTGTCGCGCCGCGCACGGGTGCACTACGGGCTCGCTGACAGCCTGTTCGCCCTCGAGGGCAACGTCATCCTGGCTGACTTCCGCGCGGCGCACAAAGTGGCGGCAGCAATCAACCGCGTCCGCAGGGTGGCCGGTGAGGCGGACAGGTCGGTTGCGGCGTCGGACATCAGTGCTGCTGGCCTGATGCACGAGCTCATGCACGCCCTCATGGCTGCCTATCGGCGAACGGTCAACAACGAGGTCTGGGGCCAAGCGCTCGCCGAGCTTGAGATCGATGTCGGCGTCGAAGAGGTCGAAGGCGTGCTCGAGACTTTCGTCGAAGCCTTTCCTACTCGTGCCGTGCGAGAGGGGGAGATCAGTGCTCTCGACTACCTCGAGGGATCGTCAGACGGGAGACGCCATCGAGAGATCGTACTCGAGGAGGTCCTGCTCCTCTGGTTGGCGAATGCCAACCCGGCCCTCGAGTCCCTCGGCGATCTATTCGACGACTCAGAACTGAGCCGAAACACGGCCTACCTCGAGCTCATGAACCAATTGCAGACCTTCTTCGCCGGCCGGCCGGGGCTTGCCCAGGGGAAGACGTCCCTGATCAACATGTTACGAGGTCCAGCCCTGGCACACCCGCACTCGCTCGCCAAGCAGCTCGAGCACATCCGCAGCTCCTGGGGAATCTGGTTGCAGGATCTTGTTCTTCGCCTGCTCGGCGGACTGGATTTCCTCGCCGAGGAACACCGCCCGGTCTTTCCGCCCGGTCCAGGGCCAAGCGAAGCTCCCACCTACCCGCCGATCGAGGGCGAACCGCCCGAGGCATTCAGCGCCGACCTTGACTGGATGCCACGGGTCGTCATGCTTTCCAAGAATACCCACGTCTGGCTTGCCCAGCTGGCCGAGGAGTACGACCGAGAAATCCTGACCCTCGATCAGGTCCCGGATGAGGAGCTCGATCGCCTCGCTGGCCGAGGCATCACGTCGCTCTGGCTCATCGGCGTCTGGCAGCGGAGCCGGGCGTCGAAGAAGATCAAACGGTGGATGGGTGACAGCGAGGCCGTCGCCTCGGCCTACTCCCTCTACGACTACGTGGTTGCTGCCGATCTCGGTGGCCAGGAGGCGCTCGACGAACTCAAGGGGCGAGCCTGGCAGCGGGGGATCCGTATGGCGACCGACATGGTTCCAAACCACGTCGGTATCGACGGCCGGTGGCTCGTGGAGCACCCCGACTGGTTCATCGGTCTGCCGGACTGCCCCTATCCGAGCTATCAGTTCGGTTGCGCCGACCTCTGTGAGGACGAACGGGTCAGCGTGCACATCGAGGACGGCTACTGGGACCACAGCGACGCCGCTGTGGTATTCAAGCGAACCGACAGCTGGACGGGTGAAACCCGTTACATCTACCACGGCAACGACGGCACCTCGATGCCGTGGAACGACACGGCCCAGCTCGACTACCGCAAGGCGGAGGTGCGCGAGGCGGTGATCCAGACGATCCTCCACGTAGCCCGAATCTCACCGATCATCCGATTCGACGCGGCCATGACCCTGACTCGCAAGAACTTTCAGCGCCTGTGGTTTCCCGAGCCGGGAACCGGCGGCGACATTCCTTCGCGCTCGGGCTTCGCCATGAGCAGGGAGGAGTTTGACGAGGCCATGCCGGAGGAGTTCTGGAGAGAGGTCGTCGACCGGGTCGCTGTTGAAGCCCCCGACACCTTGCTGCTGGCGGAGGCTTTCTGGATGCTCGAGGGCTTCTTCGTCCGCAGCCTCGGAATGCACCGTGTGTACAACTCGGCCTTCATGAACATGCTCCGAGACGAAAAGAACGACGAGTACCGGACGCTGATTCGAAATACCCTGGAGTACGACCCGCGTATCCTCTCCCGTTACGTGAACTTCATGTCGAACCCGGACGAGCGCACGGCAGTCGACCAGTTCGGGTCCGACGACAAATATTTCGGCGTGTGCACCTTGCTGGCGACGATGCCCGGCCTGCCCATGATCGGTCACGGTCAGGTGGAAGGCTACGCCGAGAAGTACGGCATGGAATTTCACCGTCCCCGCTGGAACGAGCTCGCGGACCAGGGTCTATTGGATCGCCACCGACGCCAGGTCTTCCCCCTGCTCCGCCAGCGCTTTCTCTTCGCCGGCGTGGAGCATTTTCGGTTGTACGACATGGTTGCTGAGCACGGCGCCGTCATCGAAGATGTATTCGCCTACTCGAACGAGGCCGAGGGGCGGCGGAGCCTCGTTATCTTCAACAACCTCTTCGCCGAAACGAGCGGTTGGATCTACCGGGCAGTGCCGACGCGTGTCGACCCGGGCGGGGATGACGCGCGGCTGCATCACGGCAATCTCGGCGAATGCCTGCGAATCCCACGTGAGGATGGTCTCTTCGTCGCCTACCGCGACCAGGTCAGCGGCCTCGAGTACCTCCGATCAGCGATTGAGCTGTGTGATCGCGGCTTGTTTTGTGACCTCAAGGCCTACACCCACCACGTCTTGCTCGATTTCAGAGAGATCAGGGACGAGGAGGGCCGGTGGGCGACACTGGCGCATGAGCTGAAGGGTCGAGGGACCCCTAGCCTCGAGGAGGCCCTGCTCGAGATGAAGCTCGCACCGGTGCTGAAGCCATGGACCGCAGTCCTGCGGCGCCTGGCGGCCGGGGAGCAGCAGGGACAAGAGTTCGAGCAGGATCTGCTCCTCTTCGTCATGGCCTGTAGGCGTTTTGCCGGCGTCCCGGGGCCAGCAGCCGAGACCGTGAGTGAGATATTGAGTCGAATTGATTTCTGGTTCGCCGATGAGTCGGCCTTGGCTCGCGAAGACGATGACTGGTTTTCGAGAGTGCACGAATTCGCGAACGAAACGCCGCTCCAGGCCATGATTCTCGGCGCATGGGCGGCGGCTCGTGCTCTCTCCGACCTGGAGGGCGAACCACCGGTGTCCGCGCCTGAGAGGTTTGCCGACTGGCGCCTCGGGAACGCCGTGGCCTCGATCGCCCGGGGGCTCGGAGTCGGCGACATCGAGGCGGTTCGCAGCGGTCGGGCAGTAGCCCTGCTCCTCGAAACCGAAGGGTGGGCCGAATCAAAGGTCGCGGGCACTGTCCCGTTGAGCCTTGGCAAACGCCTCGTTGCTTCCCCTGGGGGCGTTGATTTTCTCGGAGTCAACGAGTACGACGGGCGACTGTGGTTCCGTCAGGAAGGTTTTGAGGGGGCTCTACCGTGGTTGGAGGTCTCGGTTCTCGAGGCCATCGCCGGAGCACCGGAGAGGGCGCCAGAAATTCGCAAAACGGTTGCCGGTTCCATCAACGCCCTTCGGGCGGCGGCAGAGAGCTCGGGCTTCGACGTCAACCTCTTCCTCGAGGGGTTGGTCGCTGGCGACCTGGAGGACTGAGGTGTTGAGAGGGCGCAACCTGGTGATGTTTGTGATGTTGGTGTCGATCGTGGGCGCCTGTCACGAGCAGCCGCTTTTGCCGACCGCCCTGGAGCCGATGCGTGCAGATTTCATCGATCGCGATCTGGTGCTCGACCTGCGGGTGCAGGAGGACCAGACTCCACCGATCGTTTTCCCCTGGCGGCTCGGAAACGGGTGGGAGCGACCAACGCCGGAGGGCGTCTGGGCGGTTGGGCGTTCAGCCGAGCTCGAGGCTGTGCTCCTCCCCGGTGTTCGCTCGCTCAGGGTCGAGTGCCGGCCATTCCACGGCCTCAACGGCGATCAGCGCGTCGAGATCTACCTCGGTGAAGAACGAATCGGTGTCTTCGAACCGAAAGTTGGTCGCTTGCGGTGGTATGAGGTGGCACTCCCGGAAACGGTCTTCGATCAGCCGCCGCGTTCTTTTCGCTTCGAATTTGCCCGCGCCCGGTCTCCACTCGACGCCGGCATCGGCCAGGACAGGCGGCAGCTGGCGCTCTTTGTCCGCCGCATTGCATTCACCGGGGAGCAGTTCAAGGTCGATGATCTGGGCCAGGCGACTGGTATTCGGCGGATTGCCGACGGCTGGAAAGTCTCACGTCCAGGACGCCTTTTCGTGAACCTGACGAACGGCGACAGCTCTCTGGAGTACCTCGAAGTCGGGTGTTGGAACGGGCCCAAGAACGCCGAAGAATGTACCGCCTGGGTGGTGCGGCCCGCGGATGACGAACCGGTGCCTGCCGCGAAGCGCATCTCGGGGGCTGAAGAACCAGATCTCTACCGTTTCGATCTCTCCGGGTTGGAAGGTCCGCTGCAAGTGGTTGTGGATATGCCGTCGGCGCCGCTCAACGTCATGGTTCGTGGTAGTGAGAGGGTGCAAGAACCACCGAAGAATCGACCGGACCGTTCGCGATCGGCGAGCCCTGACACCCCACCCGACATCGTCGTCCTCGTGCTCGACGCCACCCGGGCCGACCACGCAGGGGCAAGCTACGGCTACGCACGGGACACCCTGGGCAGGCTCGGCCGTTGGACCCGCGATGCGCTCGTTTTCGACAGCGTGTTCGCACAAGCGCCCTATACCTCGTGCTCGGTTCCCACCATGTTCACCGGCGTCGATTTTTCGTCTCACGGCGTCATTCGTAACAACGACCGTCTGCACGACGACGAAGTGACCCTCGCAGAGTCACTCCAGGCGGCGGGGTATCTGACCATCGGTTTCACAGCAACTCCGAACAACTCTCGCCACCTCGGTATGGCCCAGGGCTTCGACGAGTTCACCCAGGTCTGGGAGGGTGTGGACTGGCTGACATCGATCGACCCCTTCTTCATGGCGGCCAAGGTGGCCACCCGGATTGATCAGGGACTTGGGAACGACCCCATCTTCATGATGATTCACCTCGTCCCGCCCCACTCTCCTTATACCCCGCCCGAGCAGTTTCGGGTTTTTTCGGACCCCTCTTACCAGGGTCCCGCCGACGGATCTCAGTCATACCTCTCGTCGATCCGCGGCCGACCGGAAGCAGTGTCTGAGGCCGATCTTGAGGCGTTGATCGCCCTGTACGACGCCAACCTGGTCTATGCCGACACAGCTGCGGACAAGATTTTGCAGGCTCTTTCGGCGGCCGGACGGTTCGAGAATGCGGTCCTCCTCGTCACGGCAGACCACGGAGAGGCTTTCTTCGAGCACGGCGAAGAGAGCCACAACTCGACTGTGTACGACGAGATGCTGCAGGTGCCCTTCATGCTTCGTCTCCCGGGCGGAGCGAAGCCGAGCGGGCTCGATGTGAGTCGTTTCGCGAGCCTCGAGGATCTGACGCCGACCCTGCTCTCCCTGGCGGGAATCGCGCCGGGGCCACGGGCCACCGGTTTGGATCTGCTCGGTGATGCTGATCGCGAGCACATGCTCCTGCGGTCGGCCGACCAGCAGAAGATCACCGGCTTCCGTCTCGGGCGCCACAAGGTGATCGCCGACCGCTGGGGCAAGATTGTCGAGCTTTATGATCTGAGCATCGACCCAGGCGAAAAAGCCAACCTCTTCATCCATCGCCCCGGAACCGTCTCATGGCTCGCGGACGAGTGGCGGCGCGCCCTCGCCGCAGTGCCGCCCCTGCTCGCCGGAGGCAAACGGGATGTCACAGATGCCGAACGGGAGATGCTGCAGCAGCTGGGGTATGTGGAGTGATTCCCCGCCCTCCCGCTCGATGCCGGATTTCCCGCTCTCCTGCCCGGATGCCAGATGCCGGATGCCCAGCCACCCGGATCCCCGAGCCCGAGCCCGTTGCCGTTACCGTTGTCG
>CAZCEX010000112.1:0-10527 GCA_964497785.1 uncultured Thermoanaerobaculia bacterium
CAACCGTTCTTAGGCCTTTCCTGAGCCATCTTAACAGACACACTCGGCGACCTTCGTGGAGATCCGGACCTCCGAGCCGACAAGAACGGTGATTTCGTTTCTCGAGGGAGGCCAAGTCGACTGATCGATCCTCAACCCGCTGGGTTTCGCGAATGGGTGCTGCGAGTCGACTCGGTGTTCAGGTGCGGCGGGGTACAATGCAACGATGGGCAACGCACCGAAAAGACGGCGAAAAACGAAGAAAAAGGGACTGATCGCGCCCTCCATCAAGCGCCGCAAGGACGAGTACTACTCTGCAGGTGAGCTTTTCATGGCCGGGCTCGGCGTCTTCGTGCTCATCCTGGTAGCTGGGCTCATCATCACGTCGCTAATTAACTGAATAGCTGAATGTCTGAGTCGAGGAGCGTAGGCAGTCTCCAAGAACTCAGGAACTCAGATATTCAGGTTGGCAAACGCTGGGCTCTTCTCGTCAGCTCTCATTCGCGTGTTCGGTGCCGATGGCCATGAGCTGGGCGACGTGTTGGTCGGCGAGGCTGTAGTAGACCATGCGGCCGTCGCGGCGTGCGTGTACGAGTTCGCGGTCCCGCAACAGGCGGAGTTGGTGACTGACGGCGGATACGGAAAGATCCGTCAATGCAGCGAGGTCACATACGCAGAGTTCGTTAGTCAGGTTGAGGGCGTTGAGGATCTTGAGGCGGGTCGGGTCTGCAAAAGCCGAGAAAAGGCGGCTGAGGCGCTCGATCGTGAGTTCTGGGAGTGCCCTTTCCTGAACGAATGCTACGGCCTCTGGGTCGATTTCGTTGATGGTGCAGATGCCGTTGCCAATATCGTCGTTATTCATGGGTGCATTGTCCCAAAATGTGATCGAGTGGTCAATCGACGAATCACCAGACGGCGCGGTATTCAAGCTGCTATAGAATGCCTGGTAGGGCGCTCAGAGCAGAGGAGGACCGATGGGGACACACGACATGCGCGGCGGGAACTATGCTGCGGAGCTTCAGGAGACAGGAATCTACAAGGCCCGCCGGAGGCGTTTTGCGGAGAGGCTCGGTGGCGGCACCGTGGTTCTGTGGGGCAATGGGGATGACCGAGGCGCCGGCGACGTCGGGACCTTTCGTCAAGAATCCTCGTTTTTCTACCTCACGGGCGTCGAACTCCCGAATGCCGTGATGGTCTTGCGCCCCTCAGAGGGCGGTGACTTTCTCTTTTTGCCGGCGCGAAACCCCGACGTCGAACGTTGGACCGGGCCCAAGTGGGGCCCAGGTGAAGAAGCCGCGGGCGCGCTCGGTTTTGACGAGGTGCTGAGCAAAGCAGCCTCTCAGGTCGTGCTCGATGCCAGAATCAGGCCTGTTCCGGGTTTTGAGGAACGCCTGCAGTCATGGCTCGGGGAGGAGAACGGTACGCTCTGGACCATCATGCCGAACCTGCCGTCGGCCGCGGATCTGGACATGACCCATCACACCGTCAATTTGCTTCGTGAACGTATGCCGACGTTTGCGGTACGTGACCTCGGCGATCACATCTCTGAGCTGAGGATGGTGAAGGACAACGGTGAGGTTGGGCTGCTCCGAAAAGCGGCAGATATCACGATGGCTGGACAGCGGGCTGCTGCAAAGGCCATTCGTCCCGGGGTCGGCGAAGGCGTTATCGATGGCGCCGTATATGCCGCATTCCGTGAAGGAGGCGCCGAGGGCCTGGCATTCCCAACCATCGTGGGTTCAGGTTTTAACGCCACAACCCTCCACTATGACCACAACGTTGGTTCGTGTGGCGATGGAGAGCTCGTCGTTGTCGACATTGGCGCTCGTTACGGCTACTACTGCGGCGACATCACCCGGACCTTCCCGGTCAACGGGACGTTTCGAGAACGACAGAGAGCCTTGTACGACCTTGTGCTCGAGGCCCACGACAAGGTGGCGGAGGCTCTCAAGCCGGGGATCACGATCTTCGACCTGCGCAAGATCGCCTACGGCGTATTTCAGGATTCCGGACAGCGGGACCAGAGTGGCGAACGCCTCGGTCAGTACTTTATTCACGGTCTCGGCCACTTCCTCGGTCTCGACGCCCATGATCCGGGAGGAGACAACGTCGTTTTGGAGCCGGGGATGGTGATCACCAATGAGCCCGGGCTCTACATTCAGGAAGAAAGCATCGGGATACGAATTGAAGACGACCACCTGGTGACGGCGTACGGCAATGAGAATCTCTCCGCGGCGCTGCCGACCTCGGCAAATGAAATCGAAGAGATGATGGCCGGGTTCTGAGGAACCTTGAGGGTATACCCATAGATCCTCTGGCACCGGCGTAAGGAGTTCATTTTTGAACCGCGAAGACGCGAAGAACGCGAAGATAACTCAGCATAAATAATAACTGGATAAGCACTTTGCTAAGGTGGTCACAAGATGTAGCGGCCACCTTAGTCAAGTGAATATCCACGAAAAAATAACTTTGCGCCCTTTGCGTCTTCGCGGTTCAATCTTCCTGTATTGCCTTTCGGTCGTCACCCACGATCAACCTGAGTCAATAGGACAGGCTTGGTGCGGGCTGGAAACTCGGCTGACAGGATCAGCTGGGGATCTTGTTGCCGACGAGGGGTTTGGCATTGGTCTGCTCGACGTGACAGGATGTGCAGACCCAGCGAGCCCCCACCACCTGGTTGCCTTGAGACTCCGGTAAGTGGCGTAGATCGACGGCGTGGCTCGACGGAATTGCAGTGGCGCCGAGGTCTGCAGCTGCCGCTGGGTCGTGGCAGTCGAGACATGCATTTTCAGTACGGCTGATCGTCGCGAAATCCTCTATTGAGTGGGGAATCACGGGCGGAAAATCCGGGTTGGGGCGGGCACGTAGTTCACCTTCCCCCGGGTCTGTCGTATTGAAAGGCACAGGTTCCTGTGCTGGTTGCTCGAATGCCGTTCCGGCCGCCAGACCGATCGCTGAGTCCGGCACCACAGGCGCATCATCGTGGCTTCCCACGGGCGTAGCAGATTCAGTCTGCGCATCAGGGGTAGGGCCGCCGGTGCTGCAGCCGAGCAGGAGAGTGAATGGGAGCAAAAGGAGCATCACACTTTTCATCATCATCCTCCTCGGTCACGCCTTCTCTACGCGGACGGCGCATTTTTTGAAATCGATCTCCTTGGAGATCGGGCAGGTGGCATCGAGGGTCACCTTGTTGATCGGTACGCCCTCGTCGAACCAGGGTACCCAGACCGTTCCCTTTGGCATGCGGTTTCGACCGCCGATCTCGACCACTGCCTTGACCTCGCCGCGCCGCGATCGGATTACCGCCACGTCGTTTCGGTTGAGTCCTCGCGCCGCGGCATCTGCAGGATTCATGACTATTTGCGCCCTCGGCTGGGCCGCGTGGAGTTCGGGTACGCGCCGAGTCATGGAACCCGAGTGCCAGTGCTCGAGCACCCGACCTGTACATAGCCACAGATCGTAGTCTTTGTCGGGGCTCTCTGCCGGTGCGGCATAGGGTCGGAAGAAGATCTTGGCCTTGCCGGCCAACGAAACCTTGTCGCCGCCATCCGGGCTGTTCAGATTCCCCTTGGGCAGCTTCTTGAGCGCCGGGCCGTAGAACTCGAAGTCGGCGCCGTGCGATACATAGGGGTCGTGGTTGCCGTTGAAACGCCAGCGGGTTTCGTTGCCGTCGATGACTGGCCAACGCAGACCGTGGATGTCGTCTTGGTAGTAGGTGTCGAAAGAGGCCAGGTCGTGGCCATGGTCGATGCCGAAGATCCGGTACTCCTCGAAGAGTGCCTTTTCGGGGAACCAGTCGAGGCCGCCCGCGTCGGCGGTACAGCAGGCATGGTCGCCTGCCGTTGGGTCTGGCCAGGCGTAGGCGCGCGCCGCCGGCGTCGCGAAGAGTACATCGTAGAGGGTCTGCTCAGGGCGATAACCGAGCTTGACGGCGTCTGCCAGAACGTCAGGAAGCCAACCGTCCTCAAAACCCGGCGCCGACAGGCCGGGAATGCTTTTCTTTCCCCAGACCTCGGCCAGAGTGAAACGCTTCGAGAACTCGAGCATCTGCCAAACGTCTGAACGTGCTTCTCCGGGTGGATTCACTACCTGTCGCCAGGCCTGGGTTCGGCGTTCGCTGTTACCGTACAGGCCCCACTTTTCATAGTGCCCGGCGCACGGCAGGATCAGGTCGGCGACCTTGCAGGAGTAGGTGGGGTAGATATCGGAGACGACGATGAAGCAGTCGTTCTCCCGTGCCGCGGTCAGCCAGTGGTTGGCGTTGGCGGTGGACTGGAAGGGATTGGTCACCTGAACCCACAACCAGCGCATGGCGCCCGACTCGAGATCGCGCATCTGTTGGGTGATGTGAGCTCCTACCTTCGGATTAACCGTCCCGGCAGGCACGTTCCAGATCTTCTCCGAGAGGGCTCGGTGGTCTGGGTTCGCCACCACCATGTCGGCGGGAAGCCTGTGGGCGAAGGTGCCGACCTCGCGGGCGGTGCCGCAGGCCGAAGGCTGACCGGTGAGGGAAAAGGCGCCCGATCCGGGTTTGGCCTGCTTGCCGGTCAGTAGGTGGACCATGTATGCCTGCTCGTTAACCCAGGTGCCGCGGGTGTGCTGATTGAAACCCATGGTCCAGAAGGAGACGACCTTACGGTCGGGATCGGCATAGTAGTCGGCGAGGGCCACGAGTTTCGCCTTAAAATCATCGATGGACTCATCCGGGTCGCCTTTGGCGAGCTCGGCCACAAAATCGAGGGTGTAGGGCTCCAGACCCTTCTTGAACTCCTCGAACGGGATCAGCCAGTGGGCGCCGGCACTCTTGGCGGACTTCTGCTCAACCACGTGCTGTTGAGAAGGATCGAGCCCCTGGGCGATGGCCTCCTCACGGGTCAGAGTCACAACTCGCTGGCGCGACAGAGTGTCGAGCTCTGCCGGAAACGCGTGGGCGTCCGTAGCGGGCATGCCGAAGCCGATGTCCGTGTGCCCAGTGGCAAAGACGCAGTGTTGATCGACAAAATTGTGGTCTACGGCGTCGCGTTTGACGATTTCGCGGGCGATGTAGTTCCAAATCGCCAGGTCGGTCTGGGGGCGGAAGATGAGCTCGTGGTCAGCAGCGTCGGAGGTGCGGTTGGAGTAGGTGGTGAGGTTGTAAATCCTGACACCCTCGTTGCGCAGCCGGTGGTCGACCACGCGCGCCCAGAGCATAGGATGCATCTCGGCCATGTTGGCGCCCCATGTCACCACCGTATCGGTGAGCTCGATGTCGTCGTAGCAACCCGACGGCTCGTCGATACCGTAGACCTGCATGAAGGCCGCCACCGCCGAAGCCATGCAGTGGCGGGCATTAGGGTCGAGGTTGTTGGTGCGCCAACCGGCCTTGGCCAGCTTGACGGCGGCGTAACCCTCCGGAATGGTGTACTGGCCGGAACCCATGATTCCAACCCCAGTCGGCCCGAGCTCCTGGTAGTGTCGCTTGAACTGGCGTTCCATCTCGTCAAACGCGTGTTCCCAGGAGACCTCGATGAAGTCGCCCTGCTTGTCGAACTGGCCGTTCTTCATTCTCAGCAGCGGCTTGTGGAGCCGGTCAGCGCCATAGAGGATGTTGGCGTTGGCATAGCCCTTGACGCACAGCAGCCCACGGTTTACCGGACACTTTGGATCGCCCTTTACGGCGGCCACGTAGCCGTCTCTTGTGCCGACCATGAGACCGCAACCGACGCCGCAAAAACGACAGACGCTCTTTTCCCAGTCGATGCCCGTGTCGAGACCTGCTGCATTGACAGGGCTTAGCATCGGCACGCCGACCGTAACTGCGGTGGCGGCGGCAACACTCGTCTTGACGAAGTCTCTGCGTGAGAGCCGGTTTTTCATGCCGCACCTCCTGTTGCCGTTGCGCGGGGAAATCCCTCTAGATCCTCGTAGTGCATGACCAGGTCGGCAGTGAGCACGCCCGGAACTGCCTGGATCTCGCGGAGCCTCTCTTGGTGGTCGACTACCGACACGGCCTCTTGCACGACGACCATCCGGCCGCTTCGAGAATCACTGGCGTGGACTTCGACCCCGGGAAGGCCGTTTAAAACGGCCTCGACGGCGGCGAGGCTCTCCCGGCGGGCGGTGACGCAGAGGCCTGAAACACTCCACTTGGCTCGGGTCATGGTGTCTCCCTGAATTGGCGATCATTCGGTACAATATCAGCATCTTACAGCATATGAATGACTTCTTCCCGTTTCCTTGACCTGGGTCAAGGCTTCGCTGCCAACGGGAGTTCATGATCGAAAACGAAGCTCGCGTAAGATAGAAAGCCTGAGAAGACCTTACCGACAAGCCACCAAAGCCCGGTTGTGAAGGGAGCGCGAAGTGGGGGACATTGACCGTTCGAAGCCCGACCCGGATACCGGCCGCCGACCCCTGCTGCCCGGTTCCTCGTCGCTGGCTGTGCTGCTGATCGTATTTCTCGCGTTGTCCCTGCTGACCCTGTTTTCGATCGTGCGTAGCGGCGCCGGCCATGTGGCTCCGGATGCCGGGGGCACGCGGGCCTACTCACCCGCCGATTTCCCGGAAATCGACTTCGACCGGGAACTTCTCCCCGAGGTTGAAGCGGCAGCTGTTTCGGATACCCCCAAGACCTTTCGGGTGAGGCAGTCCCTGGCGTACGAGGATTATTTTCCGTGCACCGACTGCCACGGTGAGATGGAGCCCAACCTCGAGCGTCGGGTGCTCGAAGAAATGCACGACGATATTCAGCTCAAACACGGGCCCGAGAGTCGCTGGTGCTTCGACTGCCACAACTCCGACGACCGCGACCGCCTGCGCCTCGCCGACGGGACCCTGATCGGCTTTGACGAGTCGTACCGCCTGTGCGGCCAGTGTCACGGCACCATTTTTCGGGACTGGCGGGAGGGCATCCATGGAAGGCGTGAGGGTTATTGGAACGGCGCCAAGAGCTACCAGCTGTGCTCCCACTGTCACAACCCCCACGCGCCGCGTTTTGCGGGCATCGAGCCGCTGCCGCCGCCGGTGCGGCCGCAATTCCTACGATCCACCAACGAAGAGGCCACCGAGGATGCCGATACGGAGGAGGACCGCCATGAGTGATATGGAACGGAATCCTGCGACCGTCGACGACAACCTCGACCCGAAGGTCGACCGCCGGTCGTTGCTCGTTAAAGGAGGGCTGGCCGCCATGGCAGCAGTCTCCGCGAGTGCGGCTGGAGCCACGTCCGGGTTCGTCGAACGAATGCTGAGCCACAGATTCGTCGAGCTCAGTCCAGAAAGGAAAGCGGAGATTCTCGAGGGGCTGGCACGGGAGTACTCACTTCGTTACGACCAGACCGTCACGGTCGGCAACGATCCGCCCATGGATGGGGTTGAGTTCGCGTACGGCCTGGATCTCAGTCGTTGTGTCGGATGCCGCCGTTGCGTTTACGCCTGCGTGCACGAGAACAACCAATCGCGGGACCCGCAAATCCACTGGATCCGGGTGCTGCGCATGGAGAAAGAGGGCGGCGTCCATCTCACCGAATCGAACGCCTACTACGAACCAGACACGGTGCCTGAACCCGACGCTTTTTACATGCCGGTCGCCTGCCAGCAGTGTCGAAACCCCGCCTGTGTCAAGGTCTGTCCTGTCAAGGCAACCTGGCAGGAGCCCGACGGCATCGTTGTCATCGACTACGACTGGTGTATTGGTTGTCGTTGCTGCATGTCGGCCTGCCCATACGGGGCGCGTCACTTCAACTGGGCCGACACTGGACTGGGGTCCGAGGAGATCAACCCCGAGACCCACTATTTCGGCAATCGACCGCGCCCCAAGGGAGTGGTCGAGAAGTGTACCTTCTGCATTCACCGAACCCGCAAGGGCAGGTATCCGGCCTGTGTCGAGATCTGTCCGGTGGGCGCCCGGAAGTTCGGCAACTTGCTCGACGAGACCTCGGAGATGCGTTACCTGATGCGCGAAAAACGAGTGTTCGTTCTCAAAGAGGACCTCAATACTCAACCGCGCTTTTACTACTTCTATGCGACATAGAGCGGATTGAAGGATGATCAAAGACATCGTCGCATTCGTTGCCGGATCGCTCCGCCTCGTTTTTCGAGGCAATCGTGTGTACTTTGCCTGGATGGGCCTTCTCACCCTGCTTGCCCTGTGGGGACTGAGCGCCTGGATCGAACAGGTGTCTCAAGGCCTGATCGTGACCAATATGCGCGATCAGGTGTCGTGGGCCTTTTATATCGGCAACTTCACCTTCCTGGTCGGGGTGGCGGCGGCCGCGGTCATGCTGGTGATTCCGGCCTACATCTACAACTGGAAACCCATCAAGGAGATCGCCATCTTCGGCGAGTTGCTAGCGATCAGCGCCATTGTCATGTGCATGCTTTTCGTTTTGGTGGACGTTGGCCGGCCGGACCGGGTGTGGCACCTGCTGCCGCTCGTCGGCAGCCTCAATCTTCCCAGCTCCCTTCTCGGTTGGGACGTGCTCGTGCTCAACCTCTACCTGGTTCTCAACCTGATCATCGTGCTCCATCTGCTCTTCACAGCCTTCCATCACCGCCCCTATCGGCGGGCCTTCGTGGTGCCGCTTCTGCTTCTATCGATCCCGGCCGCTGTCGGCATTCACACGGTCACCGCGTTTGTCTACGCCGGGGTTGCGGCGCGGCCGTTCTGGAACTCTGCAATCCTGGCGCCTCGTTTTCTGGCGTCGGCATTCTGCTCAGGGCCGGCGATTCTCGTGATCCTCTTCCAGATCATCAGGAAAACCACCTCCATCGAGATCAAGAGCGAAGCGATCCAGAAGATCGCCGAGCTCATGGCTTACGCCATGTTCCTCAACCTCTTTCTCTTCGGCGCCGAGATCTTTCGTGAGTTCTACTCGAATACCCACCACCTGATCCATACCCAATACCTCTTCAGTGGTGTGCGCGGCCACAACGCACTCGTGCCGTTCGCATGGACCTCTCTGGCCTGCAGCGTGATCGCGTTCCTGCTCTTCCTCGTCCCTGCGACGCGTCGCAATCTGGTGACCCTCAACCTCGGCTGCCTCCTGATCTACACCGGCGTTTACATAGAAAAGGGCATGGCGTTGGTCATTCCTGGCATGACGCCGGACACTCTCGGTGAGTTTTACGAGTACGTACCGACCCTCTCCGAGGTGCGTGTCGGCGTTGGCATCTTCGCTGTCGGTTTCCTGGTCTTTACCCTGTTGTGCAAGATCGCCATCCCTATCTTGCAGGCCTCAGAAGAACCGGGCACCGTTTAACCCGCATCAAGCCTGCCCCCCCGTCAGGTTGATCGTGGGTGACAGCCGAGAGGCAATATCGGGCAGTTGAAACGCAAAGACGCAAAGGGCGCGAAGATGGGGGCAACGGCGCTCATTGCATCCAGTACTGTTCGAGCAGGTCGAGGAGCACGCCACGGCGCTGGTCTTTCGGTACGTCCGGGTCGGATTCGATCTGAGCGCGCAGGCCATCGACGATACGGCGATCGACTCGTTTGAGAAGTTCTGTTGGATCGACCACGCCGTCGACCTCACGAAGGGCGCGAGCCGTTGTCTGATCCAACCCGTCGGTGTGCTCGAGCCAGGAGTTACGGGTGATCTCCGGCTCGAGGCCGGCCTCGGCGAGATTCGCCCCTGTGAATACGACGCTATTCATGCTGCGGGCCTCGGAGAAGTCGGCTTCCACGGCTGAGGCCAGGGTCAGGTCAGCCCGGTCAAATGACGCTTGGGGGAATCGGGAACCCATGAGGTTTGCCTGGGCGAGGATGGCGGATTGGAAGAGAGCGCCAGAAAGGTTGTCGATGCCCGTGAGTGAGGCGTTGACGAGCACAGCATTTCGGAAGTCGGGATCGACCCCGCGGATGTTATTGAGGGTTGCATTGGAGAGATCGGCCTGCACGAAGGACGTTCTGCTGACATCACATTCGGAGAGAACTGCGCCTTTGAGCTGTGAGTTGAAAAAGGAGGCGTCGGTGAGATTCGATCCGGCGAAATCAGTTCCCTCGAGGACTGCGCCGTTGAAGTTGACGCCCGTCAGGTCGAGATTCTTGAGGTCAGAACCCGAGAAGTCGAGAACGACAAACCGGGTATTGATTCGGAGGTTGTTGAACGCCTCGACCTGATTGCTCTCGAGCAGATACCTGGTATACCTGAGATAGTGTCCATACAGCTCGGGCATGATGGACGACGCCAGCGCCTGGTTGAGAGGGTAGGGGTCTGAGTCCTCGATCGTCGCTTCGGCGTCTGTGATCTGGCGTTGCATGAGGTCTTCGAGCTGTGCAGCTGATCGATTGGAGATTGCGCGGTTCCAGAGCCCGATCCGTTGCCACCCGTTGACGAAGTTGACTGCGGCGAGGATCGCCGCCGTGCATACCACCCCGAGCCCCAGCCCTAGCAGCAGGTCGGTCCATCCCCGATGATCCTGTTTCATGAGAACCTCCATTATGCGAAATCCCACGTAAGTATAGTCTTAGAGGCCCGGCCGGAAACCCCATCACAGCTGCAAATCGCGAATGAGGCACAATATTTGCTGCCGGAAGTCCTTGAAGTAGAATGACTACGATTGCGGCCT
>CAZCEX010000113.1:0-10511 GCA_964497785.1 uncultured Thermoanaerobaculia bacterium
CCCTGACGCCGCTTGCGTGGTTTCGGTCCCTGACGCCGCTTGCGTGGTTTCGGTCGATGCTTCGTCCTCGGAAGAGCTGCATGCAGCTACGACGAGGACGAGGGCAGTCAGCAATAGCGCCAGCCGACTCAGGCCGCTCACTTGGGATCTGTTTCTCATGAGTTGTCTCCTTCACTCCTCCCTCCCAACGAAGGGAGGGGTTCCGTTGCTGCCAGCCGGCAGACATTCCCTGTCTCGATTGGTTCCTTCGGTCGGTATCTGCTCGTTATGAGACTTGCCTTACGCTCCAGTCCGGTTGAGAGCTATCTCGGCCCGCTGCAAAGAGCGCCGCACCGACGATTCCCGCGTCGCCGGCGAGTGTCGCGGGCAGGACGGGAAAGTCGGCGTCCAGCTCGCGAGCGAAGTCATCCCATCGGCTTGAGATCCCACCTCCGAGCACAACCAAATCGGGGTAGACGAGTGATCCGACATGATTGATGAAGGTCGACACTCGGCTCGCCCATTCATGGTCGCCAATGCCCTCGGTGGACCGGACGCGTGCGCTTGCATACTCTTCGGCGACGCCATACTCCAGGAGCAGCGTTCCCAGTTCGGTATTCGGCACTAGTCGGCCATCGATGAAGAGGGCGCTCCCGATCCCCGTTCCGAATGTCAGGACGAGCACGGTCCCTCCCGTGTGGACCTGATCCCTGAAACGCATCTCCGCGATCCCTGCAGCGTCCGCATCGTTGAGCAGGGACACGTCAGTTCCGGTGGCACTCGCGAGGAGCGCTTCCGCATCGAGCCCGGCCCAAACATCATCCAGGTAGCCAGCATCTCGAACGATTGAGCCAACGATCGGACCAGGAAAGGTGCACCCAATTGGCCCGGACCAAGCGAAGTGATCGATCAGTTGAACGACGACCTCACAAACCCCCTCCGGAGTGGGCGGGTCTGGAGTGGGCACACGAGCGGGTATGGATCCGAGCCGGCCGCTGACCACGTCCACAGGTGCGGCCTTGATCTCTGAACCCCCGATGTCGACTCCCAGAACCATCACTCGAGCGTCGTCCTTTCACCCATATCGCAAATACCTTAATAAAGTGTCCTAAGAAAGGCAACCGTGGTTGCGATAGCCGCCGCGTCTATAGTTCCTAGATCGATCGAGTGCGATAGTGAATCAACAGACAGGCTCAGCGAGGCACCACGGCCATGCCGGTGGCGAGGAAGCGGCGGATTCCAGACCAAACGTCGTGATCATCCTTGCCGATGATCTGGGGTTCTCCGATGTCGGATGCTACGGCTCAGAGATCCCCACTCCGGCTATCGACTCGCTCGCTGCGTCCGGTCATCGTTTCTCCCAGATGTACAACTCTGGACGATGCTGCCCTTCAAGGGCGGCTCTGCTCACCGGAATGAACCCGCACCAGGCTGGCATCGGACACATGACCTATACGCCGCCGATGGGGAACCCTGCGTACCAGGGGTACCTGAGCGACAGCTGTGTAACCATCGCGGAACTCTTCCAGGCATCTGGCTATCGAACCCTCATGTCAGGCAAATGGCATGTCGCAAGGCAGCGGTCTCTGTCGAATCGGTCGATCTGGCCGGACGATCGACCCGCATACCCGTTGCCGCGTGAGCGCGGGTTCGATGAGTTCTATGGAACGATCGGCGGTGGAGGTTCGTACTTCAAGCCGACGTACCTCATGGAAGACGACACGCTGATCGAACAGAACGACCCGTCGTGGTTCTACACGGATGCCATCACCGATCGAGCGATCGACATGGTCGACAACGCGACGCAGCAAGGGCTTCCCTTCTTCCTCTACGTCGCATACACCGCCCCCCATTGGCCCCTTCACGCACCAGAGGAAGAGACGGCAAGGTTCGATGGTGCCTACCGCTCCGGTTGGGACGACGTTCGCTCCTCTCGCCATGAGGAATTGTGTGCGAGCGGCGTCCTCGATTCCGCCTGGAAGCTGAGCGATCGGGATGCGGAGGCCTGGCCGTGGGACGAAACCCGGTTCACGGACTGGGAAGCCCACCGGATGGCTGTCTATGCCGCACAGATCAGCCAAATGGACAGGGGAATCGGCCGTATTGTCGACACGCTGAAGGCCAGCGGGGAGTTTGAGAACACGCTCATCCTTTTCCTGTCAGACAATGGCGGTTGTGCCGAGTTCCTTGCCGAGGACGGCGGAATCCTCGACGTTGAACCCGGTACCTTCGCCCGGACCACCCCCTCGGGCCTCCCAGTTCACTTCGGCAACACCCCGGAAGTGCCACCCGGTGGACCGGCAACGTTCCAAAGCTATGGACCGTGCTGGGCGAACGCATCGAACTCGCCATTCCGCAACTTCAAGAGATGGGTGCACGAAGGCGGAATCTCGACCCCCTTCATCATGCACTGGCCGGACAGACTCCCCGAACCGGGAATCGTCCACAGTCCGGCGCACATCATCGACATCCTGCCGACATGCCTCGAGGCCGCAGGAATCCCGTATCCGACCGAGTACCGGGATCGGGAGCTCCAGCCGTTCGAAGGCGAGAGCCTGCTCCCCGCCCTGGGCAACCCGAACTGGTCGCGAACGCAGTCCATCTTCTTCGAACATGAGGGCAACCGGGCGTTGCGAGCAGGTGAGTGGAAGCTCGTGAGCGGCGAAGGGGGGCCGTGGGAGCTCTACAACATCACCGAGGATCGCACGGAAACGGTCGACCTCGCGGCGACGGAACCCCGTCGTCGCGAGGCAATGTCGCGTGATTGGTACGAGTGGGCCGAGCGCATGCAGGTGAACCTCTCTCTCCGCGAGGAGCTTGCCGATCTCCTGGCCGCCGAAAGGAACTTCACCATGCCGAAACTTCGCCTTGAGCGGTAGCTATGCAGCTGACGCCCGGTGCCGGTGAGGCGGCCACTCGTGACGTCTGTTCCTAGATCGACCTACGTCGTCGGTTCAACCCATATGGGGCTGCTCCAGGCCCACTGCCCATTGTGTTGCCTAACCCTGACGTAGTACCAGTCCCGGAATTCGGAACTCGCCGAATGCTCGATCTCAAACTTCGCGTTGGACTCAGCAGCCGGCACCGCCCGTGAGAAGCCAAAGGCGGGAGACAGGAATCCACCGACGTATCCCGTCCGGGGCCCAACCAGGAGAGACGCAAGCGATACGTCGGTCGTCTGTCCGTTGATTTGCGCTGAGATCAACGTGGAACCGTCGCCCCTAACCTCGAGCCCCAACCCCTGCATGCCGGGCGTAGCCGTATTTATGTTCCCCCAGGTCCGGGTAGTGAAACGAACCCCCGATGGTCCGATACGCTCCCAGTCGCTGAACTGATACGTTTCTTCGTCTCCACGCTGCGGTGCGACGATGCTATGGCCGCGGAACCGCGGATCCACGGCTACAAGCTCTCCGCCCCGCACTTCGAGAGAGACATCCCAATCGACATTCGTACCGACCTCGCCCCATCCGACCTCGAAGTGGGTCTTAAGCACCCCTGAAAACGGCTCACCGTCCGAAGTTCGCTTCCCATTCCACCGGTGCACGACTGTGTTGTTGTGGAGCACTTCGACGTAGTCGATCGCGGAGCCACCCTCGACCTCGACCTGGATCGTTCGTGAGGGGTTCGGTTCAGCGAGAGCCCCCATTTCAACGCCGTTGACGCTGAAGTCGAGGACGATCTTGTCTCCGCTGATTGCGTAGCAGCGGCGGGACTGGATTGCCTCGAAGACGCTGTCCCGCGTCAGTCCATCAGCCCACACTGCCAGCCCACCGTGGCCGTAGCTGCCTGGATGCGCGCTGTGGTGGTCGGTGGAGCCAATGATCCCCACGACGTTCCCACGTTCGAGCCCGAACTGATACATGCTCTGCCAATCGCGCGGACCCATTGTGTGGTGATACGGAAATGGAGCCTCGGGGCTCTCCGCACAACCATGCATCGACATCGCCTCGGCGACTGGACTGAACTCGGACGAGAAATGGTCCCAGTTGATGCCGCGCGATCCGCTCCGATAGCCAATGTGGTGAGGAATCAGGAACGCATCGCCACCCTGTTGCCGAAGGTTCAGAACCTCGCCTCGCAGCTCCTCGAGACTCCCCGAACGGAAGATCTCACCTAGGTCGTTCTTGAAATAGACATTGTGGTCGCCGTAGGTACACGAGTGCCACTCATAGGCGAGGAAGGCCGCGAACTCCCCGGGCACCGTGGCCTCGTGGGCTGTCTGTCGAACCCGTTCCCAGGCTTCGGCTGTTCTCTTGAAGCCCATACGGTGATAGGCGACAAGGTCTCCAAGATCAGGATCATCAACCGGCATGTCATGCCAGTGGGCGTGCGGCGTGACCGCGACGAAATCGAGCTGGAGCGCAGCGTTCGCGTAGGCATCCTCCAAGCTTCCGTGACCGTAGCCGACGTTGCAGTGGCTGTGGAGGTCCCCAAAGTAGACGTGCTTCTCACTACGAGACTTCATCGGTGTAGTCCTCCATCGCGACTTGTACTCCATCCTGATCCATCGACTCAAGTCCTGCAGCGACCATACGAATGGACTCGAGACCGGCGGCCGCCGACACGACCGGGATATCCCCATTGCAGAATCCACGCAATGCTCGGACAAGTTGTTTGTCCGCCCCAAAGTGCGAGTCATCGAAGTCCTCGCTCCGGACATCTAGCGTTCGATTGCGGACCCCGTCGACCGTTGCAATGCTGATCCGACCGAGTCCTCGGGTCAAGAGGAGGCGTCCATCAGTGCCGATCAATTCGATCGTCTCCTCATCCTCGGCCGGCGGCCCGAAGAACGAGAAGAGATAGCTGGCAATGACGCCGTTTGCGTAGGTGAATCGAACAGATCCGTTGTGGTAGATATCCGCCCCCGGCCGGAACACACAGCTGTCGTCGACGTGGACTTCGTCGGTCTCTCGTGATCGCGCCGATCCGGGGACCAACATGAGGTCGGGTGCGACGGCTTCGCCGGAATCCTTGGTCCGCCTCCGATACATGCAGGAACGATCGCAATCCCGGCATCGCTCCGGAGCAGTGGGGTCCGGGTCGATCATCGACCGGCCTCCCACACCGGACACAGTGACAGCCTTGCTGTTCGACATCCAATTGAATACGTCGAAGATGTGGCTTCCCTTGTCATTCAGAGCGCCACCGGACCACTCACGACGCCTCCACCAGCCAGTCAGATACCGGTGATAGGGAATCACCGTGCGAGCCTGAATCATTCGTAGATCACCGATCTCGCCACTCGCCAGTAGCTCGCTTGCCCGGATCCAGGGGGCCTCGAAACGCCTGGTGAATCCCATCATGAGAGGGTTGGCGGCAGCCGTCTCAGCTTCGAAGATGGCACGCGAGTCGCCCACATTCTGGGCAAGCGGCTTGTCGCAGTAGACCTTCTTGCCAGACAGGATGGCAGGTACCGCATACGCACGATGCGTGTGCGTCGGTGTCGTGATTACGACGAGGTCCAGTTCGTCATCGTTGATGAGCTCGTGCCCGCTGCGATAGAGCCTTGGATCGATCTGTTTGCCGACCGCCCTGTAGTGCTCAGTGAGTGTTCGAGCTGCCTCGACCATCCTGTCGGGGTTCTGATCGGACAATGCGGCGACCTCAAGGCCGACGGCCGGATAGGTCTCCGCCATGTTCCTCGCGAGAGCATCCATCCCCCGCACACCCAGGCCGATCACGCCGACACGCAGAACGCGAGAGGAGCTTGGACTGTGTCCTTGAAGCATGCTATCCGACATTTCACGTGGCTTTCTCGGTGGAGCGGCGCTGGAATTCGGCTTCCCAGAAATGACTGAACCCTCCCGGATGAACGCTGTATCAGCAAAGCCAGCCCACACTGGTCGGTTCTACGAATAACCTGGCGCTAGAGTAGACCGGACGTTAGTGAATGTCCTTTAGAAACTCAAATTTGTAATCCGAGGTCAATATGAGCCGTCCGCCTTCTCGGATCCAGGCAAGCACCGATCGATCGCCCGAACCGACAGCGGGGCTCGTGCGTTCCTTGAACCTACAAGCAGTGCTAGAGGCGATCGTCGACGCTGGCGAGTTGTCCCGGCCCGAAGTGGCTGCTCTCACCGGTCTGTCGCTTCCGACGGCAGCCTCGCTCATTGCAGACTTGGAAACACTCGGATTGGTCGACCACAAGGGTCAATCAATCGGTGCACCTGGCAGACCAGCTGCCATCTATTCGTTCAATGAGCGCGCGGGGTATGTGTTCGCGGTGGACCTTGGGGCGAGAAAGGTCACCGCATGCGTCTCAGATCTCCACGGATCGATTCTACTCGAGGCGACCGAAGCGACCAGGCGTACGGATCCAAGCTCCATTGCCGACCAGATCGCCGAGATGCACAGAGACTTGACCGTTCGTTCTGGGTTCAAGAGCGATGAACCAGGGATCGCGTCGGTTGGCGTCGGTGGAATTGTCCAACCAGAGGACCGGAGCCTCCGAGAGCCGAATCTGCCCGAGCTTCAGGAAGACGGATTCCTCAGGAGTCTCGAATCGGCGCTCGGTATCCCTGCTCTCATTGAGAACGATGTCAACCTCGCTGCGATCGGTGAGAAGTGGAAGGGCCGAGCTCGTGGCTTGACCAACTTCGTAGTTATGTCTGTTGGCTCCGGCACCGGGATGGGAATCGTGGTCGACGGGGAGATCTATCGAGGCGCCACAGGCGCAGCGGGAGAAATCGCTTGGCTTCCCATTGGGCCGGAATCGACGAGCTGGGAAGGCGAGGATGGTGGCCTCTTCGAGTTCACGACGGCTGGAACAGGCATCTTGCGTCGACGGGACCTCGCGATCGCCGCCGACAAGGACCCATCGCTGTCAACGCTCTCAGATGTTGAGGACATCTTTGCGGCTGCCAGGGATCATGTTCCTTCTGCTCAGGAGATTCTGGGATTCGAAGCTGAGCAGCTCGCACTCGGCGTTGTTGCTGCAGCAGCGCTCCTCGATCCCGAAATGGTTGTCTTCACCGGTGGCATCGGAAGCCGGGAGATCCTCGTTGACAGTGTTCGCGACCGCGTCTCCCTCATGATGCCTTCACATCCACCGATCGTGGTGAGCCAACTCGGAACTCGTGGCACGATCTACGGGGCGATCGCCGTTGCCCTGAAACCCGTGCGTGACCAAATCCTGACACGGTCCGCAACCGGTCAATAGTCACGATATTGGCCCTCCCCAGGACACGACGCCGGCAGATACATGGTTTGTCCGGGACCCTCGCCTCTAGAGTATCCCAAGTCCCCCGAGAGGAGTTCGGATGCCGGAGACCCTACGCGACCGCCCAAACGTCGTGTTCCTTCTCGCTGACAATCTCGGATATGGAGACGTTGGCTGTTACGGAGCTGGAGAACTTCGAGGGATGCCCACGCCGAACATCGACGCCCTTGCTGCGGAGAGCGTTCAGTTGAATCAGTTCCTCGTCGAATCTGCGTGCACCCCGTCGAGGTCGGCGTGCATGACCGGCAGGCTGTCGATCCGCTCTGGGCTCTCGGTATGTGTTGCCCCGGGTGGCCGCGGCGGGCTGTCCGAGAACGAATACACACTCGGCAACCTTTTCAAGGACTCGGGCTACTCCACTCGGTACTACGGCAAATGGCATCTCGGTGAACGAACCGAGACAGAACCTCAGTTCTTCGGATTTGATCAGTGGAAGTTCGGGTTCTATGGATCCTCCGACGGATCGATGAGTGGGGACAATCTCTCCAGATACCACGCTCCGGCCGCCTTCCAGGGGGCAGCGACAGTCGTGCTTCGTGAGGCGAGCGAGCCAAGGACTCCGTCCACGACAAGCGTGCCGTATGACACGGAGATTCGGAAGAACATCGACAATCTCATGGTCGACGATCTGCTCGAGTACATCGCGGCACAGTCGAGCTCGACGACTCCCTTCTTCGCTTTCGTCGGGCTCACACGCCCGCACTTCCCAAACATCCCGTCAGATCGATTCGAGGGCGCCTCTCGGATCGGTGGCTACGGCGATTGCGTCATGGAGCTCGATTGGAACGTTGGCCGAGTTGTGTCCGCAATCCGAAATGCTGGTATCGAGGACAACACAATCCTGGTGTTTGCATCCGACAACGGACCGACCGTCACCGCCACGGTGCTTGACGAAATGCATGTCGCATCAGCCGGACCCTGGCGCGGCGAGCTTGGGGAACCCTGGGAGGGTTCGATACGAACCGTCGGAATGGTCCGATGGCCGGACGTCATTCCGACGTCGGAGGTTTCAGGGATGGTCTCGATCATGGACTTCCTGCCAACGTTCGCAAGCATTCTCGGCACCGAGCTTCCGTCAGATCGCCCCATCGACGGGGTGGACCAGCTCGACTACTTGACCGGACGCCATGCGCAGTCCAACCGGGATTCGCTCCTCACCTTCATTGGAGATCGTCTTGCCGCCGTCAGGTGGAATCAATGGAGGATGTACACCGCGGAGTACACGTACTCCAGTACCAATCCAGCTGTGGGCGGATGGATGGGTCTCGTCAGTCATCCACATACGCATCCGCTCGTATTCAACATCGAAGCCGATCCCCACGAGCAGCGCAACCGCTTCAACGAGAACACGTGGCTCATGCGCCCGTACGCAGAAGTCATCGGCGAGTACCTCGCAACTCTCGGTGATCACCCGAATCCGCCAGCTCCAAACTTCATCGATTTCTAGCCGTGGCTTCCACATGACAACGCGGAGCACAGGCACGCCTGCCAACCGACTACGTCGATCGGCGCCTGATGCCTCAAGCATCGCGGAAAGGAGAGCCACGTCGTGAGCCTGAGATCCGAGATTCAAGACCAGCCCGAGATGCTCAGAGCACTAGACCGCTCTTGGGTCGGCGATGTCGAGAGGCTCCGGAACGTGCTGGGCAAGCCGCGCGGCGTCCTGCTGGTAGGTCGAGGCACCTCGGACAACGCAGCAAGGTTCGGGCAGTACCTGTTTGGAATCGACCACGGCCTGCCTTCCGCCCTCGCAACACCTTCGCTCTACTCGGGCTACCTATCGCAGCCAGCGTTCCCTTCAAACTGGATGATCGTCGCGATCTCGCAGTCGGGTGCCTCCCCTGACCTAGCAGCGGTCGTCGGCGCTCAGCGGAACGCGTCGAATCTGCGGGTGGCGATCACGAACAACCCGGAGTCACTGCTGGGATCCGTTGCTGAGATCATTGTTCCCATGGGCGCAGGATCGGAATCCGCTGTGGCGGCCACCAAGACCTACGTCGCTTCCTTGTGTGCTGTATTGCGACTTTCTGATGCAATGTCGGCCGCGACCACCCCAGGGCTTGGAGCGGTCGTGACAGCGGTTGAGCGAGTACTGGAGCTTGAAGACGACATCGCTGCCGCGGCGGCCTCTGTTGCCGGCATGGAGTCGTGCGCTGTTGTCGGACGAGGCCTGCACATGGCATCAGCCTTTGAGTGGGCGCTCAAGGTGACCGAAACGTCGTCACTGGCCGCAGTCCCGTTCTCGTCAGCCGATTTCCTCCACGGCCCGGTAGCAATGATCGATGCAGACAGGCCACTGCTTGCCGTCGTAGATGATGATCCGTTCACGTCACAGCTGGCCGACCTGATCGGTAGCCTCTCCACCAACCGCAATGCTACTGCTGTCGTCCTGTCGTTCGTTGATGACGTTCCTGGTGCTCGGGTAGTCCGATTGCCGAGCATCGGAATGCGCCTCAACCCGATCGTTGCCGCCGTGGCCCTGCAACTCTTCAGCTTGCATCTTGCGGTCGCCCGCGGCTCGGATCCGGACAACCCTCGAGGGTTGTCCAAGGTCACGGAGACGCTATAGATCAGTGGCGGGTCGGCTCATGTGGAACGCATCTGCGACTCGTTCAGCCGTCGCCGAACCACCGATGATGTTTCAGAACCCCATCTACTCGCTTTGGGCCGAAGGAGGCACGTCAGGGGACAGGCAACAAGCGGCGGCGGGTACGGCACCGTAGGGGCACGATCCGCAACACGGTCTGCATGGCGGAACGCACCGGCAGGAACGGCGATCCTTCCGACTCGTACCGAGTATTCGGGTAGAACCTCCATGCCCGCTTGGGGCAGCGTGTCTAGCGCTCGACCAATTGCCTGCTAGTTCTCAGAGTTGGCGCAATCACTACTCAGTGTGCGTCGCTGTGAGCTGCGGCCGAGCATGGGATCGGCCAATCGAGCCCTTTGTGTGTCACGGAACTCCACGAGTCAGAAGGCATGCGGTCCATCGCTCTCTGGGATCGACCAAGATACAACCCAGAAGTCAGGTGGCATATCCTTGGCCGTTGCGGAATTGACAGGCCGAAACCCTTGCAATACGGGGGTTTCGGCGGCACGCCCGGAGGGCCAGGGCCCATACGACGGACCCAGATTGGCGAACACCCAACGGATCCAACGAGCAAACACTCATGGCCACCGACGTCCAGCGCCACCCATCCAGAGAGCAGCATCAGGCGACGCATTGTCAACGAAGCGCCGTGTACACCGCTCATCGAAAGCGCGTCGATATCGGAGACATACGCTTCGTTCGCAGAGCGTCTCCGTCCAACGACGC
>CAZCEX010000114.1:0-10493 GCA_964497785.1 uncultured Thermoanaerobaculia bacterium
GGCGGGCGGGGGATATCCGGTATCTGGTATCTGGTTCACCGGAAGAAAAAACCCCGCCACCCTCTGGTGGCGGGGCGTTGTTGATGCGGGACTCGATCAGTCTACGGCCACTTCCGTCTCATGCCTCTGGGGGATGCTCCCGATCTCGGTGCCCTCCTCCGATGTTTCTTCTGTCACTTCCTCGGCCGGGGGCTCTGGGACCGGCTGCCCGGCACGGCGAAGCTCCTCGTCGATGACCTTGATGAAGTTCTCGAGCGGTTGCGCGCCCGTCAGAACCCGCCCATTGACCAGAAAAGCCGGCGTTCCGGTGATGCCGAAGCTGTTGGCCTCCGCCAACTCCTCCTCAACCTGCGGTGCGTGAGTTCCGGCGTCGAGGCAGGCGTTGAGCGCATCAACATCCAACCCCTGGGCCTTGGCCTGGGCAACTACAGTCTCGCGAACGATGTTCTTCGAGTTGGCGAAGAGCCAATCGTGCATGGGCCAGAACCCATCCTGGTCCTCGGCGCACAGAGCCGCCTCGGCCGCGAACCGCGCCTGCTGGTGCATCTGCAGAGGAAGGTTCTTGAATACCATCTTCAGGGAGTCACCGTAGCGGTTGTGGAGGGTCTCGAGGGTCTCCTGCACTCGCACGCAGTAAGGACACTGGAAATCGGTGTACTCGATCAGGACCACGGACGCCTCTGCGCCCCCTCTGCTCGGACTGGCATCGGAGATCACAGGGTTGACCCGTGGCGGGGAGAGAAGGATCTCGACTCCCGCCTCATCAGAGAGCCTTTTCCGGAGATCGATCTCCGTCTTCTGGCCGGCGGTCTGCTTGAGGTAGTCGATGACCTGCTGACGAGCCTTGGCGTCGTCCTTATCGAGCCGAGACCGGTACTGGGCCATCACCTTCTGGATCTCCGCCTCTTCAGGTTCGGAAACGTTGTTGAAGAGGTTCTCCTGCAACCACGTATCCTTGTCCTGGCCAGCCTGTTCGGCTGCGCGTTCGCTGAGGATTTCGAAGATCCTGTTCTCCAGGGCCTGCATCTTCGCGTCATACATCTGTTGCCGCAGCCGCAGGAGGGCGGCGCCGGAAATCTTCTCGAGTTCGTCGGATGTGATCGTCTGATCTCCGATTCGAGCCACGACTTCGGTATTGCCGGCCGTATCGGTAGCTTCGGTGGACGGTTGGGCACACGACACCAACGGGAACGCTATCAAGAGCGTTGCAAAAATTGCTGACGGAATTCGAAACACAAGAAACCTCCAAAAATCGGTCGCGCTACTATCCCCTCTTCTACAGCTCAGGTCAAGACAGTGTACTATTCCCACGTCCATTTGGAGGGATGAATGAGCATCACACTCAGCACGACAGACCGGCAACACCTGCTGGAGCGGTTCCTGCGTTACGTCAAGATCGACACACGGTCGGACGAATCATCGGAGACCAGCCCATCGACAGAGAAACAGAAAGATCTCTCGAAGATCTTGGTCCAAGAGCTCAAGGAGCTCGGCTGCAACGACGCCGTCATGAACGAGTGGGGCTACGTTTTCGCAACCGTTGGGGAGAACCTGCCCAACGACCACCCGGCGAAGGGCAAGGTGCCCACGATCGGCCTCATCGCCCACGTCGACACCTACTTCGGAACCTCCGGAAAAGACGTCAAACCCCAGATCATAGAGTCCTACGACGGAACGGATATCTCGATCTCGGCCGACCAGGTTCTCAAGGTCGAGGCCAACCCAAATCTCAAGAAATGCGTCGGCCATACCCTCATCCACACCGACGGCACCACGCTGCTCGGCGCAGATGACAAAGCCGGCGTGGCCGAGATCATGACTCTGGTCGCCTGGTTGAAGGACAACCCAGACCACCTCCACGGCCCCATTCGCATCGGCTTCACCACCGACGAGGAGGTCGGCCGCGGCACGGAGAACTTCGACGTCGAGGTCTTCGGCGCCGACTACGCCTACACCCTGGACGGCTCCGATCTTGGTGAAATCGAGGATGAGACCTTCTGCGCCGACACCGCAAACGTCACCATCACCGGGCACGACGTGCACCCCGGATATGCGAAGGACAAGCTCGTCAACTCATTGCGAGTCGCCGCCGCCATCATCGACGGTATCGACGACACCTACCTCCCCGAGACCACCGAGAAGCGCGAACCCTATCTCCACCCCTACATCTGCTCGGGCGACGTCACCAAGACCGATCTCAAGGTGCTCGTGCGTGCCTTTTCGGTGCCGAAGCTCGAGGCGCGAGAGGCGCATCTCCAGGAGGTCGTCGACGCCGTCGGAAAACGTTTCCCGAAGGCCAAGATCGATATCGCGATCGAAGAGTCCTACCGCAACATGGCCTACAAGATCAAAGAGGACTCCAAGGTCCTCGACTACGCCCTCGATGCGGTCGACCGCATCGGAATCACACCGATCAGGCAGGCCATCCGGGGCGGCACCGACGGCGCCCGCCTGTCTTTCATAGGCTTGCTCACCCCCAACGTCTGGGCCGGCGGCCAGAGCTTCCACTCGGTGAATGAGTGGGTCTCGTTGGAGTGGATGGCCAAGGCCACCGAGGCGACAGGGGAGATTCTTTCGGTCTGGGTCGAGCGATCGTAAGGATTTTCTAGCCCCCAGGCCCTGTTGGCGATACGTCGTTGGTGGGGCCTCGCGGCCTGGGCCCTACAAAATCCTGAAAAGTAGGAAGAGACTCGGTAGCCCATTCGATTCAGAGCACCGATTCGACATCGGTGCGGCTGAAGTCGCACCCCTTGAAGAGCAAGTGTTCCCCTGACACCCGCGTCAATGTCAAATGATGTCACCGCCCCACAACCGGTCGAGGAACTCTCGCCAGGGAAGAACGGCGATGCCGTCGGAAAGCGTTCTCGGCTCGTTCTCGAGGGATACGACGATGGCCCGCCCGACGTGGTGCTCTTTGGCGAGGGATCTGAGCGGCGCGAGATCCCGGGAGCTGATCCGGCGTTTGGACTTGACCTCGACGGCAACCTCCATGGAACCCAGGATGAAGTCTACCTCGAGGCCGGAGCTGGTGCGCCAGAAGGTGATCTCCAGCTCGGGATCTCGATAGGCGCGGAAAGCCGTTAGCTCCATGAGGATCAACTGCTCGAAGGAGATGCCGAACTCTGGCGTTCCGATGGCCGGCCTTCTCCGGGCCAGATAGTTGGTGACCCCAATGTCGAAGAGGTAGAACTTCTCGGTCTCGACAAGCCTCCGGTCGATGCGCCTTCGCCACGGTGCGAGCCGGAAACCCAGGAGCGTATCCTCCAACATCTGAAAGTATCCCCGGACTACCTTGCTGCTCACGCCCGATTCACGGGCAACGTTTGTATAGTTCAACAGGGTCCCCGAGGTCACCGCAGCGACGCGGAGGAACTCGGCAAAGGCCGGCAGGTTCTGGATAACGGCCTCGGCAGCGATCTCCTCCTTCAAGTAGTCCGCAACATACGCCCGTAAATCCCGGACCGGGTCCGGTGAGAGAAAGTGGGGCGGCAGCAGACCGCGGGTCATGACTTCCTCGAGGTCGAAGTCGTTCACCTCAACCCAGCAGAGAGGCGCCATGGTGTAGCGCCATGCTCGACCTCCGAGAAGATTGGCGTGACTTCGCCGGAGCTTTCTGGCACTCGACCCCGTGAGCACGAACTGTGTGCCGCGATTCTCGATCATCCAGTGGATTTCGTTGAGAAGATCTGGGACCATTTGGATCTCGTCGATCACAACGGTCTTCGAGACTCCCTCGAGCCGTTCGCGAAGCAACCATGGCCGGCTGGCATAGTCTGCAAAGACCTCACTTCTGAGCAGATCGATGAATACCGCATCTTCGAACCGTCGGGAAACCCAGTGCGTCTTGCCGACTTTTCTCGGTCCCCACAGAAAGGCCGAGCGTTCAAGAGGGAGCGAGATTTCGAGCGCACGGCTGAAAATTTTCCCCATGTGGACATATTATCCTGATAATTTGCCCTGTCAAGGAAGATTATTGCCGAATTCTCAACAAATGGGTACCAGGAACGTCATTCGTGATTTCCCACCTCGTCATTCCTTTTCGAAGGCTCAAGGCACAACCGATACACCTCGACCAGGCGGCGAGCGACATCGGCGGGATCGTGTCGGCTGCGCAGCATGGCACGGCCGTTGGCGACAAGGCGGTCGCGGAGGTCGGGTTCGTCGGCCAGCCTCTTGAAGGCGCTCGCAAATTCTTCGGCACTGTCGGCGATGAGCATCGCCTGTCCATCCTTCGCATCGAGCTGCTCGGCAGCCAGCGAGGAGCCGACGATCGGCAGGCCCCTGGCCCACGATTCGAGGCACTTCATGGGCACTCCGGTGGGGTGGCGGGCCGGAATGACCACCACGGCCCCCTCCGGGAACGCAAGAATGCTGTGTTCCGGCGGGGCATGCCACTCCACGCCTGAGCAGTGGACACCAGGAGCCGGAACGCCAAAAACATGAAGACGCGCGTCTGGGCTTACACGGGTAGCGATCGGCCAAACCTCGGTCGCAAATCGCCACACAGCATCACGGTTGGGCTGCCAAGCCCCGCTGGCGAGAATCACCGCAGCGGGATCGCCGGGCAATCGATCTCGGCAGGCGGGCAGGTCGCTGACGAACGGGGCCTCGACGGTCGTGATGGAATCCCCTGAACCAACCAGATCGGCGACCTTGGAGGCGTCAACCTCCGTCAGAGCCACTGTGTGATCGACCTGTTTCAGGCTCGCTGCCTCCCAGCCCCCGAGCCTGTTCGCTTCGCGGCGGAACCACCACCTCGTGAGAGCTGGTCGATAGTCCGCGGCAAAGAACCACAACGAACTCTCGATATTATGAGCGCGTAGGACGACCGGGGTCACGGCACAGGCGGCGCCGGAAACGCCGTAAAGGGCCTGCTGCTGCTCGACGTGCACAACGTCGAAATCCTGGTCCCGCAGCAACGAGTCGACCGAATGCCGAACCTGTTCGTGCTCGTGCCGAATGACTGTCACCGGTTTGCGCGTGACCTCGGCAGCCGCGACAGACGCGAGCCCTCCCCGAACGAGGCTCGGGATGAGATGGGCTTTGCAGCGCTCGGCAAGCTGTGTCTCCACCTCCTGGTTCGAGCCGGGTTCGACCGGCGCAACGAGCGTGATCTCATGCCCCAGGTCATGCAACGCATCGATCGTGGTGAGCAGGATCAGGCGCCCGCCATCGATCGGCGGCCATGGGGCCTTGGTCGCGACAACGAGAATACGCATGTGCAGATTGTACAGGCCGCGATGCAGGGGGCTCCGCTTGATGCGAGACGCAGGATGAAACATCAGCACCGTGGTCAGTGGCAGGGGCTTTTTGCCTTCGCGTCATGACCTCGGGTAGAGTAATAGCCTTGTCGTGGCACGAGCCTCGTCGAAGAGCCGCAACACCGTGCGAGCCCGGGTGACATCGAAGTCAATGGTGGCAAATGCGGTGATCTAATCATAACCCCCAAATCTTCAAACCTTTGTGCCATTTCGATACGGTAGAATACCGATATGACAGCCAGAGAATGGCCCGCTGGGGCCCTCGAGTCCCGCAGAACCGAGCACCTTCGGCTGCTGGCGATCGTCGTCGTTCTGGTGGCCATGATCGCCGTGCCGGCCTGGCTGTGGACCCGCCATGAGAAGAATCGACCCACCTTGGTCGAGGCTCGGGTGGTTTCGGCAACATCCACCGATCCGGTGTTTCGCGAAGGCGCCCGGTCGATTGCCGCGGATGAGCGGGTCCAACTCGCTGTAGCAATCCGCCTCGGCTACCCGGGAAAAGCCAGCCGGTGGCTGGCGCCGGTCGAGGCGCTGGTTCTCGACGGCCAGGAGGTTGATCACCTGAATACGGACTCCTGGCCCGAGGAGGATCGTTTGCTGCGAGTCTTCTGGTTCACCCTGGAGGCCCCATTCCTGGGCGGTCAGCTGAGTCAGGAGAACGCCGCCTCCAAGCTGGCCTACCGATCATTCTTGGCTCCCGAACTCGGAGGTGGTCTGGTGGCCGAAGGAGAGCCGGAAGCCCACGCAGATGACGGCGTGAACCTCGGCGACGAAAGCCTCTCGGTGGCAGCCGGAACCTATCGCCTTTACACGCGTGTCGAGGTCATCAACAAGACCGGCAGTTCGTTTGCCCTGCACGTGGCAACGTCCCTCGCCGCCGACGCTCTGGCCGATCCACGGATGCTGAGAATCAGTCGACGTCTCGATCCGGAGTTCGGACTCGATCCCCGCGCCGGTGAGTTCTTTCGCCTTCCCGGCTTCGAGGTCGAAGGGACCGATCACCTCGACATACAGGACCTCGCCGATCGCTGGCTCGCCACCTCTTCAGAAGTCTTCGCCGCTGCCGCAGCCACCGGAGAGACCCGGTTCAAAGAGAGCGAGCTCGAGGCCGTCCGCGACTTCAGGTGGGAGGACGGGAAGATCACGGTGCGAGGGCGTGCCTGGCAGTGGGGATCCGACATTCAGGGAAGGGACATTCTCCGCCAGGGTAGACACTGGATGGTTGCCGTGGCCGATGACGGCGACGGCATTCTGGGGCCAGGCGATATCGTCGCCCACGCCTGGCATCGCCCCGCAGCACTGCTGCCCCTCGAGTCCGCCCTCAACGATGAAACGGTCGCAGTGGAAGTCCTCCGCCGCGTGCGAGGGACCGGATGACGACCCCACCCCTGGCCGAGCTGAAGAACCTGTCTGTCGGATTCCCCGATCAGGACGGCGGATGGCGACCCGGCCTGGAAAAGATGGACCTCAGCATCGCGCGAGGGGAAAGGGTCGGTCTCATCGGTGCATCCGGGAGTGGGAAAAGCCTCACGGCGCTCGCGATTCTGGGCCTCGCCCCTCCGCCTGGACGTATCATCGAAGGAGAGGTCCTCGTCGATGGTCGCAATACGCTGACGATGACCATGAAGGCCCAACGGCGAATCCGTGGCCGGAGGATCGGACTTGTACTGCAAGAAGCCGAAACCGCTCTCAACCCGGTAATGACCATCGGCGCCCATCTCAAAGAGGTCCTGCGCACGAACAGACCCGAGCCGAGGGGACAATGGCGCCGGCATGCCGGGGACCTCCTGGAAGAAGTCGGCCTCGACCCGGCCCGGACCCTTCCAAGCCATGCCCACCAGCTGTCAGGGGGGCAGCGCCAGCGTGTCATGCTGGCGTTGGCGCTCGCCTGCGGACCCGAACTCGTCATCGCCGACGAGCCCACGTCGGCCCTGGACCTCCTGACCCAGGCGCGCATTCTTCTCCTGCTGGACGATACCTGCTCCCGCCGCGGAATCTCCCTGCTGCTGATTTCACACGACCTCGATGTCGTCACCGCAGCTGTCGACCGGGTCGTTGTTTTGCTCGACGGCCGCATCGTCGAAGAGTCAACGACGCGGCAGATGCTCGAGGGACCACTCCACCCTTTCACCAGGGCGATGGTGCAGTCGATTCAGATCTCTGCCAACCCACCGGAAACGCAGCACGTTGCACTTAATCCGAGAATCACCGGCTGCCGATACGCGAACGCCTGCCCACTCTCCGTCCCGGACTGCCTGGACACGGAATCGTGCCTGCTCGACGGAGGAAACGGGCGCCGGGTCCGCTGCCCTGTCGTATTGGAAAGGGCGTCATGAAAGCGCCATTGCTCGTGGCGAGACGGCTGGGCAGAGCCTACCTGGATCCGTACACGGGCAAGGCGGTTGCAGTCGTCGACGACATCGATCTCGAGGTGCCGGCCGCTGGCACACTGGGGATTCTGGGCGCTTCCGGCGCCGGGAAATCCACCCTGACCCGCCTCATTCTCGGCCTCGAAAAGCCGGACCACGGCACGGTCCTTTTCGACGATGTCGACCTTCAAAAAGCCTCCGCACGCCAGAAACGAAGCGTCCGGCGACGGATGCAGGCGGTTTTCCAGGATCCACGATCATCACTCAACCCGCACTTACGGGTCGGAACGATCATCGCCGAACCACTTCTCGCCCAGGGTGGTTACGGCAAGGACCGCAGGCGCCGACGGGTCATTGAGGCGCTGGACATGGTCGGCCTCGGCAGACCATTTGCCGACCGCCGGCCGGAGCGCCTCTCCGGCGGTGAGAGACAGAGGGTGGCCATCGCACGTGCGATCGCGCCCGAGCCCGATCTCGTCGTGCTCGACGAACCCGTCTCCTCTCTGGACGGGCCGGTGCGGGGCCAGATCCTCCACCTCCTCGCCGAGCTCACGGCAAGACTCGAGCTGGCGATCGTAATGGTGTCACACGACGTACGGTCCATAGTGACGCTCACCGGCGCAGTCATGGTGATGTACGCCGGGCGTTGCGTCGAAAAGGGACCGGCGACTGAGGTTCTCGAGAACCCGCTCCACCCTTACACCCAGGCACTCCTGGCAGCAGCACCTCGCCGCGGGAACGACCTCACCCTGACGCTCGACCCGGCAACCCCAGCCGAGACCGGGTGCGCCTGCCGCGAGTGGTGCCCTTTGGCCGACCAACGATGCAAAGACCAGCCCGAGTTGAAGGAACGAGAGAGCAACCACCGAGTCGCCTGCTGGGTCGAATAGAAATCGTCGTCAAGGCGAAGGGCACAGAATACAATCCAACAGGAGCAAACAGAGGAAAACTCCATCCCATCTTTTCGCTCTTGATCACATCTTCCCCTGCATCCTTTGCGCCTTTGCGCCTTTGCGTTAAGAATGTCTCTCCGCTTTGGAACTACGCGTCGCTTCTCGACTGTCGCGACCCGCTGAGCAGGGTTCTCCCGGCGCGCCGCACCGCCCTGACGCTGACCGGCTGCCAAACGGGTCGCGTTCGCCACACCACGAGCCCGCCAATCGCCGCGAGCAGCGCGACAGCGAGCCACAGACCCGCGACCTTGCCGACCTGGGCCGACAGAGCAAGGCGCCCGAGGTCGTTCGCCAGCCACCACCCGAGACCCGACCAAGTCGCCAAGTGCACGAGAAGCGCCATGACATCGACCGCAGCAAAGCGCGACCATGGAATATCAACGACCCCACAACCGGCAAGCCAGGCGCCCCGTCCGAGGGGAAGAACCCGCGCCGGAATGAAGCCAAAAAGTGCCGCCGGCGAACTCTCGAGTCGGGAGGTCACCATCCCGAGTCGGGCCTCCACCCGAGGGAAACGAGACAAACGAGGCCGCAACCACCGCCCTACCAGAAACACCGCCTGATCGGTCAGGAAGTGGCTGACAACGACCGCCGAAAGCAGCAGCACCGCCGCTTGAGGACTGCCGGATCGCGCCGCGAGCACACCGATTGCGACCATGAAGACCTCTTCGGGAAGCCAGTGGCCGACGATTCGAATGATCGGGGGGAGGGCGATGGCAAGGAGAAGAGCGCGCGGCTCAAGCCAAGCAAGCAGATCGGGGAGGTGATCAATCACGCTGGGGATTATACCCGAACCAATATCGCAGATCGTATTGACCCGTTTCATTGCCACAGCCAAAGGGCGTTCGCGGTGTCAATCCGATCCACGCTATTGGTATGGATGCGCAAGCGCATCCCTCGTTGTTTCTGGTTTATAGAAATCAATAGAGGAAAAGCACGAACACCCTGGGTCTATGAGTAGCCTTCAGGGCTTTTCCTCTATTGATTTCTGATGTAGCCCTTTTCTTCTAGGTAAGCAACCACTTTCTCGACGCTCTCATCGACCGTCTCGTCGCCGGTTTCAAGCACCAGCTCGGGTGAATCAGGCGCCTCATAGGGCGCCGAGATGCCCGTGAACTCGAGGATCGTGCCGGCACGAGCCTTCTTGTACAGGCCCTTTGGATCGCGCTCCTCGCAGACTGAGAGAGGTGCATTGACAAAGACCTCGATAAAGTCCCCCTCTTCCTGAATCTCCCGATTGCGATCACGGTCGCTGCGGTAGGGGGAAATAAAGGCAGTCAGGTTGATGATGCCTGAAAGGGTAAAAAGTCTGGCGACCTCGCCGATGCGGCGGATGTTTTCGTTTCGATCTTCGGGGGAGAATCCGAGGTCCCTGTTGAGGCCGTGTCGAACGTTGTCGCCGTCGAGAACCGTCGATGCCACGCACCGATCGGTGAGCTTGCGGTCGACCCCGATGGCGATCGTCGACTTGCCGGAGCCCGACAACCCAGTGAACCACACGGTGACGCCGCGGTGACCGAGCTTGCTCTCGCGCTCCTCGCGGGTGACCTTGGTAATGACCCGGGTGATGTTCTGACTCTTAGGCTGTTGTCCCATCTTTTCCTCCTCGCCGTCGCCGAGATGCGCCGGCTAGCGAGCGTTGACGGGGGAGTATACAGATTCGGTCGAGTCCTTGGAAAAAGTTATCGGCAGCATAATTCGTCGAACGCCCAGTTTGCCATTCCTCATCGTCATCGAATTTAAACGTCGAATATCGAATATTGAACTCCCCCACCCACCCAATGCACCGGTTGGCCAAATACTGACCTGAAGGCGCCCGTCCAAGATCACGGTGAAAGAACCGCCCGCCGGAAGGGTCTTTCCCGAGCCCGAGCCCGTTGTCGTTACCGTTGTCGAATGCCCAAAGTCGG
>CAZCEX010000115.1:0-10341 GCA_964497785.1 uncultured Thermoanaerobaculia bacterium
TTCGAGCTCGGGCTGTATGACGAGGCCGAGCGGCTGTTCGATCAGGCGCTCGAGGCGCAGGAGCGGCTTTTGGGAGCCGATCACCTGGAGGTCGCGCATACCGTCAACAACCTGGGCAGCGTGTACTGGGCACAGAGACGCCTCGAAAAGGCAGAACAGAGCTACAAACGCTGCCTGAGAATCCGCGAACGGATCTGTGAACCTGACGACCCCTTGCTTGCAAAGAACTACAACAACCTGGCTCTTGCATACAGGGACCAGGGTCGCTTCCGGGAGGCCGAATCCCTGTATCGGAAGGCGGTACAGGTTCTCGAAAAAGCGCACGGCGCGGATCATCCCGATGTGGCCAGGAGCCTCAACAGCCTCGCCAACCTCCTTCGCGACCGGGGCGAGTACAACGAGGCCGAGGCGCTGTTTCTGCGAGTCATTCGTATCCGGGAGGAGCTCGGCGTCAACCACCCCCACCTCGGCGTGAGCCTCCACAACCTCGCCAACGTTTACCGGGACCTCGATCGCCTGGACGAGGCCGAGGACCTGTTCCTACGATCAGGCGAGATCCTCGAGACTGCCCTCGGCCCATCCCACCCCGACCTGGCGGTGAGCCACAGGGTGCTCGCGTCCCTGTATCAGCACCAACGGCGTTTTGACGAGGCCGAACCGCTGTTCCAGCAAGCGCTCGCCATTCGCGAGGTCGTGTTCGGGCCGGAGCATGCCAATACGGTCCAGATCCTCGAGGAATTGGCCGGTCTCTACCGCGAATGGGGCCAGCCAGACTCAGCGGTGCCGTATCTGCTGCGCGTGCTGGCGATTCAGGAACGAGCCCATGGGCCTCACCACCCAAAGGTCGCAGATTCGGCCGAGGCGGTGGCGGCCGCATACAGGGACGCCGGCCGTGCCTCTCAGGCGCAAGAGATGGAGCAGAGGGCGGCCGCAATCCGGGCCACGATTGACTAGCCGGCTTTTTGTGGGCGACCTGCCTCCCGAAGACGTGATCACCATGGGCAACATCCGATAGATAGGTGCCACCCTTCGCATTGAGGGGCGAGATGGGGCTATTGAACCGCGAAGGCGCTAAGGGCGCGAAGAAGGACACGCGAAGGAGTCCTTTTCATGATAGGTGCCACCCCTCGCATTCGACGGCCACATCTTCTCGGATGATTTCGAGAGCGGCGGTACGAGCGCCTGGGACTGACGTGTGACCGGCACTGTCCCCTGTTCCTTGTTCGAAAATCGTCTGGTCCGAGGCGATGCCCTGAGTATCAGTGACCCCTGGAGGTCGAAACCTACGTGGGTCAGTACAAAGTCACCGACCATGCCGACGGAGTCCCCAGTTCAAAGTCGTCGTGGAAGATCCCGTTTTCGACACACAGAGTCATGGAGTACTCAGCATAGTCGTAGGTCGAGACCGATATCGGGTTCGGCAGCGGTAGTGTAGAACCGCTTTCCTGGAATAGCGCTTCGACAGAACCGAGCTGCCACCGTCTTGGCAACGGGGATGGTTCCCGGTAGTAATCGAGTTCGGGAGACGGCCAGGCGACGCCGATGAGGTAGTACCAACCCGGAATCATCGGGACCCCGATCCCGCCCGAGGAGTAGAAGGCTCGTCCGTCGGCGATGACCGGCTCCTGATTCTCGTGGACGATCGAATACGGTCCGTCGAAGGAGATTGACCGGGCTACGTAAAACCACAGATCGGTGGAGGCGGTGATGCCGAGGTCGAAGGTGATCTCGGTGAGGGTGTCCGCAACAGAAAACGTGTAGATGTTGCCGCGGAAACGGTTGCTGCTGGTATAGATGTCAGTGTCGCCACCGAAGAAGAACGGCGCTGCGCATTGAATCGTATCAACGCTACGAGCGGCCGTGGTCCTGGTCGCCGGTTGTTGCCGCCCAGCGTCGAGGTCGTGAGATTGGGCGCCAGATGCCCCCCCCAGCCCGAGAAGGATCATAAAGACCCAGGACCAAACGCGGATCCGACGTGATATGACCGGAAGGCTCACCGGAATCATGGCAGACTCCTTTCAGAGTGTTGTTTGACGCCATTATAGGTTGATATACAGCGGGTGTTGCCAAATTCGCGCGGCGGACAGGGTTTTCGATGGGCCCGATCACCCGATGAGTTGGCACGCCACGTTATGCTTTTCGAACGGTTCGCCGGTCGAAGAAGATGGAGCCGGCGCCTGGCAAGGAGTTTTCATGCGTTACTGGTTTCTGGTCCTGATGGTCTGTGCTGTAGCCGGACTCGTGATTGCGGCCACCACCGTGCCGACGGAGATTGAGCAGCCGGGCACCCAGCCGGGTGAAGGCATTGCGATGACCGACAGCTGCGGCTGCCACGATGTACCGGCGAATCCCCAGCTTGCACCGGTTGAGGGCTGGCGCGGCAGCATGATGTCGCAGGCGATGAGAGACGGCCTCTTCTGGGCCACGGTGGCGGTCGCGGAGCAGGACTTCCTGCCCGGCGCCGACCCGGCGACGCGTGGCGGCGCCGGAGATCTCTGTCTGCGCTGCCACGGGCCGAGGGGCTGGCTCGACGGCCACTCGACGCCGACCGACGGCAGCGCCTTCACAACCGCAGACACCGAAGGCGTCGAGTGCGAGTTCTGCCACCTGCAGGTCAACCCCGATCAGCCCGTCAATATCGCAGGCACGGTCGAGCAGCAGAACGGCGTCTTCACGGCCTACGACCCGGACACCGGCGAGGGCTATTACGGGTCGGGCGAATATGTGATGAATACCGAAGGAAGCCGGCTCGGACCCTACAGCGATCCGTACGGCAACCACCATACGAAGAAGGCCTCGCCTTTCCACCGCGAAGGCGAACTCTGCGGCACCTGTCACGATGTGAGTAACCCAGCCGTCGGGGACCTCGCTCACAACAACGGGGCTCAGACGCCGCTGACGGCCGGCTCGTTCAGCGGCGTGCTCGGCGGTCCTGTTGCGGACAAGGCTGCATTCAACAACCCGCCCTATGCATACGGTGTGGTCGAACGAACATTCAGCGAGTGGAAGGCGAGCGGACTCGACGACTTCGAGGTCAATGACTTTCCGACCCTGCCGGCCGACCTGACGGTCGCGGGCGGGTCGCTCGACGTCGCCTACCACCGGGCCTACGATGCCGCCGGCGATGCCGACCATGCCGATGGCGCGGTGCGTTACTTCACCTGCCAGACCTGTCACATGTCGGCTTCGACCGGATATGGCTGCAACAAGAGCGGCACACCCCAACGTCGCGACCTGGGGCGACACGATCTCACCGGGGGCGGCTACTGGATGCCGGACGTCGTCGAATACCAGGACGACAATGGGACCTTGCTTTTTGGTTCTGGCCTTTCACAGGATCAGAAAGATGCGCTTGCTTTGGGTCAAACCCGCGCCGGGGAGATTCTGCGCAGTGCCGCCTCGGTGACTGCGACGCAAGTTGGGGCGCAGGTGGTGATCCGGGTGACGAACCTCACCGGCCACAAGCTCATCAGCGGCTACCCGGAGGGGCGGCGGATGTGGCTCAACGTCGAGTGGCGGGATGGGCTCGGCGACGTGGTGCGGGCGGACGGCGCCTACGGCCAGATCGGCCGCACTGTCGAGGACCTCGACCTCGTCGTCCACCAGGTCGAGTCGTTGCTCGACCCGGAATCAACCCATGTGTGGCAGGTCGGCGGCGGCATGGACCAGGCGTGGGCCCTGCAGCTGGTAGACCTCGGCTACGACCCGGCGCTGCCGATGTCTTACGATCGGCTGAACGACTCGGTCGAGCATACGCTCGGGGAGCTGGCGGCAGCCGACCCGGGGACCGCTTACCACACCTTGCGCTTCGTGCTCAACAACGTCGTCATCGAGGACAACCGCATCCCGCCTTATGGGTTCGACTACGACGAGGCCGCGGTGCGCAACATACTGCCGGTTCCGCCTACGCAGTACGGCGACCCTGGCGCCGGGGGCGTTTTTGAATACTTCGAAGACGTGGCGCTCTTTGCGCCGGCGGGCGCGACGACGGCAAGCGTTCGCCTGTATTACCAGCAGACGAGCTGGGAGTATGTGCAGTTCCTCCTGCTCGCCAACGACGGCCTGAGCCCGTTCCTGGGCGAGGAGGGCGTCAATCTGCTTGATGCCTGGCTCAATACCGGCCAAGCGGCGCCATTCGAGATTGCCGGGACAACCCTCGATATCGTCGGTCTGGACTCGCTGATCTTCGCCGACGGGTTCGAGGACGGGAGTACAAACGCCTGGAACTGATCAGTCTCACCGCCCCGCCGCGTACCAAGCGAACCAGAAGGCGTGGCGCAGTGACAGATCGGCCTCTGAGCCGTCGAGCACGTTGACCGCAACCGCGCCTGCCTCGAGGTCGAGGTCGAGGCGTAGCGGAACCCCGCCGACCTCGATGTCCCAGGCGCCCCGGTTGGCGCCGACGGCCGCTGCGATGTGGGGCAGAGCGAAAACCGCTTCTTCCTCACCGACCCGGATGGCGACGACCCGGTCCTTGAGCTTCAGGTCGTCCGTCGGCGGCAGGGGCTCGACGGGGAAACGGAGGATCTCGGACCCGAAATAGCTGTGGTACGGGTCTCGTTTGTAAAGGCGCTTGAACTCGGGGTTCGCCGCCATGACTACGGTGTCGGGGTACATCGTTTGCCACTGCTGCCAGGTGGTGAGCTGGCCAGCAAGCACCTCGAGGTGGGCGTGCTGTGCCGCGGCAGGCCCGGCGATGGCCCGCGCCTGAAGCTGCGACCACAGGCTCTCCGAGCCGGGCTCCGTGCGGCGGTCGTACATGAGCAAGTTCGAGTCGAGGAGCAGACCCGAGACGCCGAAATCAAGGGTTTCGGCGCCGACGTTGCGGGAGACAACGACGACGCTGTCGCACAGGGGGTTGTAGGTGACCGCGATGGGCTCACCGCCGACGGTGTCGTTGACGATCTCGTGCCAGCGCATGAGGCGCAGTGGGTAGGCCCGGGCTTCGCCGCCGATCTCGATGCCGATGACCCGATCCCCCGGTACGAGGAACTTGCCGCGGCCCTCCTCGTTGAGGCGGGCGATGTCCGAGGCGGGCGCCATGAGTGGGTGATCGAGGGGCTGCACGCCGTCCCGCGGCATGCCGCTGGCGACGATGTCACTCTGGGTAACGAGGCACGGATTGAGGTCGAAGCCGTAACTGGCGGTGCTCTGGCCGTCACCCACGGCCACGACCCCTGGGGTGCCCGGTGATTTGACGAGGGCGATCAGAACCACCACACAGACGAGTCCGCCGGCGACGGCCACCCACCAACCTGATCGAATCAAACGTGGAGCTTGCATCGTTTCACCTTTGGTATTCCCCGCGGTCATCGTAGACCTTTTGCGGCAGAGGCCGCAATGGCGTTCTCGGGATTCGGGCGCGCGGCCTCTGTCGCAAAAGGTATCAGCTCAAATGCAGCGGCTCTACCACAATAACCCCGGCGGACGCCCGCTCGGCTTCGAACCGGTCACTCATGTTCCCCACCATCAGGCACAGCAGGATAGGCAGGTAAATGATGCTCGCGAGGAAGAGTCTCCGGGCGGCGACCTCAGTGCGGGCCTTGCAGAAGACCAAGGCGAAAGCGGAAAAACCGATGGTGAGCACGATCGCGCCGACCAGGTAGACGAGCCCCGAGATTCCGGCGAGAAACACCGCAGCCGAGATTGGCAACAGACAGGCCGCGTAAAAGAGAGCCACCCGGCCGCTGAGCCGACCCTGCGGGTCGATGACGGGCAGCATGCGGAACCCACCGCGGGCGTAGTCCTCACGGTAGAGCCAGGCGAGGGCGAGGAAATGGGGAATCTGCCAGATGAAGAGGATGCCGCCGAGCACCCAGGCACCGACCTCGAGCCCACCGGTGGCCGCTGCCCAGCCCATCATTGGCGGAACGGCGCCACACACCGCGCCGACGACCGTATTGAGGGGCGTTCTGACCTTCATCGGTGTGTAGACGAATACGTAGAGGAGGATGACGAGCAGCGCCAGGCCGGCGGTCAGGAGATGAGTCCCGGTTGAAAGGACGATGAGTCCGGTGATCGCCGACGCCACGCCCCAGAGGATCGCGAGTTGGCGGGAGATCCGGCCTGCAGGCAGAGGGCGGTTCCGGGTTCGGATCATCCTGCGATCGCGGTCGATCTCCCAGACCTGGTTGAGGATGTTGGCCCCGAAGGCGGTCAAGGCGGTGCCGAGTACGGTCCATACCAAGGTCAGAAAGCGGCCGTCGCCGCGAGCGCCGAGCACGTAGCCGGCAATCGTCGTCAGCACGACCAGGGTTCCGAGACGGGCCTTCGCGAGCTCGAGATAGATGCTGATAGCGCGGGTGAGAGATCTGCTCATCTGGACCCCGGCCACTGATGTGGAAATGTCGGCTTGCATATGTATCGCCCCCCGAATCTGCGAAGATGGTGTCTCAGCTCCCGGCAGTACAACCCGACGGGGTGGCGGGACATTTCAGGGAGGAGAGCTGATGTCTGCACTCGATGGGCCTCGCGACCGATCCTACATGCTCGCCCTCGGCTTCGCGACTGCGGTGTCGATGTGGGCCGTCGCCTACATCGGTCGCCTGCCCGCCGTGATGGCGCCGGGCTGGGTGATCTTGTTCTTGATGGTCTTCATGGTGGCGCTTTGGGGCCGCGTAGCCGGCCTGCTCACCGGGGGTGGTTGGCGGGCCGGATTGGCGGTCGGTGGAACAGCGGCGGTGCTCAATCTCCTCATCCTCGGCTCTCTGCTGTCGCCTGCGGCGGGCACGGGCGTGACGCCGTCGGCTCTGTGGTGGGTTCCGGGATCGATCCTCATCGTTGGTCTCGTCGCGGCATTGGCTTCGGCTCTCTCAAGTCGCCAAGGGCCGGCTGGCGATGCCGACTGGACGGCCATGTTTTCGAAGGTTGCGGTGGGAGCGACCTTTTTATTGGTGGTCGCCGGCGGCCTGGTGACCAGCAACGAGGCCGGCCTGGCCGTCGTCGACTGGCCCAACTCCTTCGGTTACAACATGTTTCTCTACCCGTTGTCGCGCATGACGGGCGGTATCTACTACGAGCATGCCCACCGTCTCTTCGGCTCGTTGGTCGGCTTGACGACGGTTGTGCTGGCGTTTCACCTGTGGTGGGCAGGTGCGCCGCAGCGGGTGCGGCGTATGGCCCTGGCTGCGGTCGTCCTGGTCATTGTTCAGGGGCTGCTCGGGGGTCTGCGGGTGACGGGTCACTTCACCCTCAGCGTTGATGCCGGCGTGATGGCGCCGAGCATCGCCCTGGCCGTTCTTCACGGAGTGCTCGGGCAGGTCTTTCTCGGGCTGATGGTTTCTCTTGCGGTGGTGACCTCTCGGGCGTGGAAGGGCGCATCGCCGCCCCAGGAACGCCGCGAATCGGGTGCCGATCGATCGCTCCACATCGCGCTCGTCTCGACCCTCGTATTCCAGCTGGTGCTCGGCGCGGTGCAACGCCATCTCGCCGAGTTGATCGTCGTGCACGTCTCACTGGCAGCGGTGGTGACGGTGATTGCGGTGGCCGCCGGTTTGCGTGCCTGGGGGTTGTACCAAGGCGAAGGGCCGATTCGGCGCCTCGGACGCGTGTTGATGACGGTGGTCTGTATTCAGGTCACCCTTGGCATCGCGGCCCTCGCAGTGACCCAGGGTCAGGCCGTGGTCGGCAACCCGACCACCCTGGAGGTCACCCTGGCGACCGCGCACCAGGCGTGCGGCGCGGTTCTGCTCGCCGTCGCGGTCATGCTCATGCTCTGGACCCGGCGTTTGTTCACCGTGGAGGAGAATCTGTCGACGTAGAGAATCTTTCTCAGACGTGGAATCATCTGTATGATTCATGGGTTACTCATCGGGGAAGGTGGGGAGTCGATGAGGATCACGCGACAACAGTGCTGCGGGTTGGGTTTTTGCCTGATCGCCCTCGTGTCGGCCGGTAGCGCAGGGGCGCAGCTCGCCGACCAGGTTCCGGAGCAGCTGCGCGACGTTGGCGTGACCGAGCACCTGGATACCAAAATCCCGATGGACCTGGTTTTTAGGGACGAGAACAACCAGCCTATTCGGTTGGGTGACTTCTTCGACGGTGAACGGCCGGTCGTTCTGACGCTCAACTACTACCGCTGCCCGATGCTGTGCGGACTGCAGCTCAACGGCCTCGTCGCCGGCCTCGGGGACCTGGAGTGGACCCCGGGTCAAGAGTTCGAGCTCGTAACCGTGAGTATCGATCCTCTCGAGACACCGGCCCTTGCCAAGGAGAAAAAGCAGAACTACATCAATCGCTACGGCCGCCCCTCGGCCGGCAGTGGCTGGCATTTCCTCACCGGAAAAGAAAAGGACATCCGCACTCTGGCGTCGGCCGTTGGTTTCGGTTACACGCTCGACGAGGCGACAGGCGAGTATGCCCATGCGGCGGTCATCCACGTCATCACACCGGACGGGCGCATCGCACGCTATCTCTACGGTATCGAGTATCCGGCGAGGACGCTTCGCATGGCCCTTGTCGAGGCCGCCGACGGTGAGATTGGTACGACTCTCGACCAACTGATCCTCTACTGCTTTCACTACGACCCCTCGACTCGGCGCTACGCTCCAGTAGCCATGAATATTATGAGAGTCGGTGGGGGCGGTACCGCCGTGATTCTGGGCTCGTTTCTCGGGCTCTTCTGGCTTCGTGACGCGCGCAAGAAGAAAAATCAACAGCAGAGGAAGACGACAGCATGATTGCAAGCGGGTTGATAAACATGCTTCGGGCGGGTTTCCCGGAGCCGAGTGGGAGGTCGTTCTGGATGCCGCCGCAGGTTTCTACGGTGGCGTCGGAGGTCGATTTCCTCTTCTACCTCATTCTCGGCATTTCGACCTTTTTCTTCGTGCTCATCGTCGCTCTGATGATGATCTTCATCATCAAGTATCGGCGCCGACCAGGGCACGTGGTCGAAGAGTCGCCGAGCCACAATACGGCCCTCGAGATCACCTGGACGGTCATTCCGGTGATCATCGTGATCATCATCTTCGTGGTCGGGTTCAAAGGCTTCCTCAACATGGTCACGCCGCCGGCGAACGCCTACGAGGTTCTGGTCGAGGGTCAGAAGTGGAACTGGGAGTTCACCTATCCCAACGGGTACGTCGACCCCAACCTGCACGTGCCGGTCGACCGCCCGGTGCGGCTCGTCATGAAGTCGTCCGATGTGATTCACAGCCTCTTCATACCGGCTTTCCGGATCAAGAACGATGTCGTTCCCGGGCGTTACTCGAAGGCGTGGTTCGAGGCAACACAGCCTGGTGAGTACGACCTGTTCTGCGCCGAGTACTGCGGAACCAGCCACTCCAATATGATCGCCAAGGTCATTGTGCACCCGGCCGGCGAGTTCGAAAGCTGGCTGCTGAAGGCATCGGACTTCCTCGCCACCATGACGCCCGTCGAAGGAGGGCGCAAGCTCTTCCAGGATCGTGGCTGCACGCAGTGCCACAGCGTCGACGGCACGCCCCGGGTCGGGCCGAGCCTCCAAGGCGTCTTCGGCAAGACGGAGGCTATGGCCTCGGGCGAGTCTCTGGTGGTCGACGAAAACTACATTCGCGAATCGATCCTCGAGCCGGCGGCTCGTGTGGTCAACGGATTCGAACCCGTGATGCCGACGTACCAGGGTCGGCTCAGGGACAAAGAAATCGACGCCCTCATTGCGTACATCAAGTCGCTCGGCGCCGAACCGGAAGGGGAGTAGGTATGGCGGTGGCACACGGCGCCCCTGGGGGCGATGCATCGGCGTCGACGAGCTATCTCGACAAGGGTAAGGGTATTCTTTCCTGGGCTTTTACCCTCGACCACAAGCGCATCGGGGTGATGTACCTGGTCGTCATCCTGGCGTCGTTCTTCCTCGGCGGCGTGTTTGCCCTGTTGATCAGAGCCGAGCTGTGGTCGCCCGGGCAGACGATCATGACGGCGGACACCTACAACAAGATGTTCACCTTGCACGGCGCGGTGATGATCTTCTTGTTCATCATCCCCGGCATTCCGGCAACCCTCGGCAACTTCATCCTGCCCCTGATGCTGGGCGCCAAGGACGTCGCCCTGCCGAGGCTCAACCTGGCTTCCTTCTATTGCTGGATCGTCGGCGCGGTTTTTGCCGTCGCTTCGATCATCATGGGTGCGGTCGACACGGGTTGGACCTTTTACACGCCCTACAGCACGACGACCTCGACGGCGGTGGTGTCGATGACGTTGGGGGCGTTCATTCTCGGCTTCAGCTCCATCTTCACCGGCCTCAACTTCATCGTCACCATTCACAAGATGCGGCCCGAAGGCATGACCTGGTTCCGCATGCCGCTCTTTCTGTGGGGCATCTACTCGACCGCCATCATCCAGGTCCTGGCCACCCCGGTGCTCGGT
>CAZCEX010000116.1:0-10117 GCA_964497785.1 uncultured Thermoanaerobaculia bacterium
GATGATCGAGAGTTCCGAAGGCGGCGTCTACTCAGGCGCCCAGGAGCTGTCCGGCCCCCTCGGAGTGGCCTTCTATTCTCGCGGAAGGTATGAAGACGAGCACGGCTCGATGGTCGAAGAAACCCGGATATTTGCCCTCCACCCCACCGCCAGTCGCCTTCTGGTCTTCGACTACACCTACCCTGCGGCCGACGACTCCTCAACCCGAGTCAGCGAGCTCATCGAACTATTCGCTCTGGTCGAATAATCAGATCAGAACTGCCCCGACGCTATTGAGGACCTTCCCGAATCGCTCGTCGAAACCGGCCCTGAAAGGGGCATGAAAGGGCGACATCCGGCGCCGTTCGAGACGGGCGACAAAACCGTCTCCATCGACGTGAAGCGAGTATTCGAGGGAAGAGGTACCCATCCATGAAAAGGTTACGATCAGGCGTTCACCGTTGATTCCGACCGCAGCGATGTTGCCGAAGTCGCGAGCCTGGATCTCGGATTCGACCTGCTCGACAAAACGTTCCGGGGTAGTTCCAGGGACTCTGAATGCTCGCACACATCACTCCTAAAAAAAGAGCGGCGCAGCCTGCGCTGCGCCGCTCGTGAACTCTCCCGTTTCAATCACTCGGCTGGAGGATTCTTGAACTCGTGAATCGCCGCGTTGTTGTTCTTCTCCGCAGCCAGGTCGACGACCTTCGAGTGGCCATTGTCGATGTGGCACTTGTTGCAGGATTCTTGAGTCGGGACGATGAGCCCGTTGGCGACCGCCGCCTCCCGGTCCTTCATAATGCTCATCTTCTTGAAGTCCGCACCAGCCCCGTGGCACATTTCACACTGCACGCCGGCCATGGCCTCGTCGTTGTTCGTCGCGTGGCACTTGGTGCACTCCGCCGCATCGTAGGCCGGATCGGTCGAGCCTATGGCGGCATCCGTCGCTTTGGCGTGGGTCGTCTGCTCCCAGGAAGCGTACTGCACCTTGTGACACATCTTGCACTTACTGGCGCCAACATAGTCGTGGTCACCGGCCTGCACGGCGTTGACAACCAAAACCGCCGCCACGACCACGAAAATAACAATCAATCCCTTTTTCATTAAGGCCTCCCTTGTCTGGGCCGGGGAAATGGTCCACGGCCCTGTTGCCGCAAATTTACCATTGAACACATGGCGATTCAAGAATGCTCTCCCTTTCCGGGCGCCTCGTCGATGTGACGCGGCGGCCGCTCAGGCTCTTCGTCACCGCCATCGGGCATCGGTGGAAACAACCACTCGTCGACGGCAGCATGCACACCCTCCGGCTCATGACATCGGCGACAGCGCGCCTCATACACGTCGGCTGCACCGACGACGACCTGCTGTTCTAGATCGACCAGCCGCTGTGTATAGGCTGCCGACGCACCGCACCTGGTGCAGATCGCAGCGATCTTCTGCACTTTCTCTGCGATAGCGAGGATCTCCGGCATCGGTCCGAAAGGTACACCCCGATAATCCATGTCGAGCCCAGCAACGACCACTCGTTTCCCCAGGTTGGCGAGATGAGCACACACACGCGGCAGCTCGTTGTCGAAGAACTGAGCCTCGTCGACCCCGACGACTTCGGTTCGTGGGTCGAGCCTCTCGAGGATGTCGGAGGATTTCTCAACAACTTCGCACGGCATGCGCCACCGAGAATGGGAGACCACATCGTTGTCGGAAAACCGATCGTCCAGGGCTGGTTTGAATACCTGAATCCTCTGCCGGGCGATCGCGGCCCGACGAAGCAGCCGAATCAGCTCCTCCGATTTGCCCGAGAACATCGGACCCGCAACAACCTCGATCCAACCGCTCGCCGCAACTCCGCGCATGACCCATCCCCCTCAACCTGATCCTTGAATCCAAATCCCTGACCCGACGAGGCTAGCAGACCCTGCCGAAGGCATCGAATCGTCGGCCGAATCGTGTATCATCCCGATCCACCCCGAAATGGGATTCAGGAGGACACATGACCGAACGCACCTTCACGATCATCAAACCCGACTCCGTCGAGAAGAACAACGCCGGCGCGATCGCAGCCCACCTCGAGCGAGAAGGCTTCGCCATCATCGCCGCCCGCATGACCCGCCTCACCGAAGCACAAGCGCGGGGTTTCTACGCCGTGCACAAGGAGCGGCCGTTCTACAACGATCTGGTCGCTTACATGACCTCCGGTCCAGTCTGGGTCATGGCTCTCGAACGCGACAATGCCGTCAAGCACCTGCGTCAGGTGATGGGCGCCACCAACCCTGCAGAAGCGACCGAAGGCACAATCCGCAGCCTCTACGGCGAGAGTATCGAACGCAACGCCATCCACGGCTCCGACTCCCTCGAGAACGCCGCCATCGAAATCAATTTCTTTTTCTCCGCCTCTGCCCTACTCTGAGATTTCGATTGAAGTGACAAATGCGGGTTAGCTGGGATCGCTACTTCATGAACCTGGCCGTTCAGGCGGCCACTCGCTCGACCTGTCCCCGCAAGCACGTCGGGGCGGTCATCGTTCGCAATAAGACCGTGCTGTCGACCGGGTACAACGGCTCGCTCCGGGGAGGCGCTCACTGCACCGACGCCGGGTGCCTGATAGAAGGCGGGCACTGCATCCGCACGGTTCATGCCGAGGCCAATGCTCTGGTCCAGGCGGCACGTCACGGGATCGGGTTGGAGGATGCCGGCATCTATGTCACCGCGTCCCCCTGCTTCAATTGCTTCAAGCTGATCGTCAACGCCGGTCTCACCTCGATCCACTATGGCGAGTTCTACCGCGATGAGCGGGTTCTCACTTTCGCCGAAGAACTCGGCATCACCATGGTCCACCTCGGCCTCGAGGATTAGTGGGGTGCCTCCCACCCCCGAAATCGACCTCAATGCGGTGGCAACGCCGCTTCACCTCCCCGAAATCTTCGGTCGGCACGCGCCGGTGCACATCGAGATCGGCTCTGGAAAAGGACGGTTTTTGATCGAGCTGGCCTTGTCTCGGCCAGACCTCGACTTTCTCGCCGTCGAGCGGGCGGCCAAATACCACTCGCTGGTGTGCGCACGTGTCGCCCGTCGGGGCATCTCGAATGTCCGCACACTTCGCACCACTGCCGAGGACCTCCTCTTTCGCCTGCTGCCGGAGGCCTCAATCGACGCCCTCTACGTGCTCTTCCCGGACCCCTGGCCTAAAAAGCGGCACCATAAGAGACGGCTTTTTAATGCCGACGTCTCGGCTGCGATGGTCCGAGCCCTGAAGCCCGGCGCACCCCTCCTCGTCAAGAGCGACCACGCCGCCTATGCCGAGGTCATCGGGGAGGTCCTGCTTCGCACTCATGGGCTCGACGAAGCGGACCCTCAACAGGCGTTTGCGGATCTTCCGCACACGGGCTTCGAGTGCAAATATCTGGTCGAAGGACGGGAGATCAATCGCTTCGCGATGATCAGGAACGAATCAGTCCAGTAGTGTAGGGAACAGACCTTCCCAGGATGAAGGGCACCCCAAACCGATATTGATCACGAACGCGAGACTCCCTGCACGGCCTCCCCATTGGACAGCACGACCCGCCACCGTATCGTGACCTCGCTCCGGCTCGACGGAAGTTGAATGCTCCCGGTGATCATTTCTTCGCCGGGGCCAATGAAGATCTCACCAAATCTTACGGCATCGGAGCCCGACCCCACTCCCGGCTTCCATTCACCCCGTCGCCGACTGCCCAGGGCAAGCGTGTCGAAGTCGCCACTGTCCCGCACAGCCAGCACCCCCCCTGGGACCGCTACTTCGAGCCAATGACCACTGTTCGACACGGCCGAGCTGAACGGACCTGTATTGGTGACCCGTACCCGCATCGACCTTCCACGACGCTCGGCAACGACTGCGAGCTCCGGTCCCGGGCCACGACCCTCAAGGTAGGCGAACAGGGCTTCACGATTCATGCCGAGGGCGTCGCCCCGAGGTGGCATCGAAACCAGGTCCCAACCAACGATGTCGAGAAGCACGAGCCGATCCAGTTCGGCGAGCGACGTGTGCAGACGAGCCGCGTCCATCCACCCGACATCGACCGATTCGCCGGTCTGCCAGCCCCGGCCGCTCCACTCCATTTCTTTGACGAAAACAAATTCGCGGCCCAAAGACGAAGCTCTGCGCACCTCTGCGTTGCCACCCTCCAACAGAGGTCCAACGCCCTCTCCCCAGCCCCGCAGGGGGGGGGTGGTCTGCGGACGGAGGATGACCCCTGCGCGCAAACGGACACCGCCCTCAAGGAGCGGCTGCAGCCGGATAACGAGAGACTCGTTGACCTCCTGACCAGCACCGCGCAACCCGCCGCCGCCGGGTCCGAAGAGCGGCACAATGCACTGCCCGGCTGCCAGTGCCACCGCCAGTCCCCGGGGCGAGCTGACCTGATCAACCGACAGGATAGGCACGACGTCAAGCCCTGACGCTTCGGAGAGTTGGGCAACAAAGATGTCCGCGCCCTCTGGCAAGCGCGGCATGTCGAGCACGAGCTCGGCTGGCGCCCCTGCCAGCACCGGGCCGAGTCCTCTCCAGAGCGTTTCTCCCGTATCCGCATCGAGGGCTCGGTCGCCGGTTTCGATGCGAAGGGCGGGCGCCACCGGAATCTCTCCGGCAATCTCCGGACCATCGACGATGCGCAAGACAGGAGCGGCGGACGTCAGGTTGACCGTTCCCTGGCGAACCACGACTCGAGACACTCCGGCTCGTCGAAGCGAGGCTGCCAGTTCATCATCTACGCCCTCGTCGATCCAAATCACCGTTTGCCGATTCTGTGGGGTGGCGAGAGCAATAGGATGGGAGACGCCGTCGCCACACGCCGCAACGAGAGTTCCCAGGAGCGTGACGATCCAGAATCTCATAGCGGCATCATACCCGGATCACATGCCCAGGCAGCAACAAGACCGTGAAGAAATCAGCCAGGCGATCAGGTCACCCGACCCGGGTCCACCGTCAATAAAGGGTTTCCCAATCATCACCTCGAGAAAAAATCCGATTCAGGGCGTTGGAAACCTCAGGCTGACCCTCAGGCCAAGCGTGCCATTCGCGGCATCGACGTGGCCGTGGGCGCGGCTCACGACCTGGCGGACGAGCGCCAGGCCGAGACCGGTGCCGGTGCCGGTCGCGGAGAAATGTGGGTCAAAAAGATCCTCCAGCCGGTCCGCTGGCACTCCTCCGCCATCGTCTTCGACCTCGAGCACCCGGATGTCGCCTTCGCGACGCGTGCGGACAACGATCTCGCCCTTTTCCTGGTCGATAACGGTCACCGAGTTGAGGAGCAAGGTGTCAAGCGCCCTCCGCAGCCACTCCGGATCGGCAGTAACGGAACAGGTCCCGGCCGAGTCGGTCTCGAGGCGGATCGTCACCCCTCGTCGCTGCAGCACACTAAAATGTTCGACGGCTTTCTCCGCCAGCTCTGACAAATCAACGGTCTGCGGCTGCCAACGTTCCAGCGCGACCAGGTTCGAAAAGGCGTTGGCAGTATCCTGCAACCGTCGCATCTGTACCAGGATCTCCGCACAGGCCTGATCGACCAGCTCGCCGAGGTCCTCGTCGCCGCGGCGCCGCGTCTCCTCGAGCTCCTGAACCCACAGACGAATCGGAGTCAGTGGATTCTTCACTTCGTGGGCGACGATTCGTGCCATTTGCGTAAGCTGCTCCAACCGCTCGGCCCTGACGACGTCGGTGACGTCTTCGACAACCACCACTCGCCCCCCTCGTCCGCCGGGCAGTGGCGCCTCGGCGACGCCAAAGCGCCACGTCAGATCGACTCCCGGACGCGGCCGCAGCGTTTCGACTCCCTCTGGAGTCCCGTCTCCCGACAGCAGGCGATCCAGAACCTCACTTTCAGACTCTTCGATCATGCGGCGTGCGCTCGGGTTCGAGAAGACGATCTCATCATTGTGATCGATTACGAAGACCGCAGGATCGAGAGTGGACAGGGTGATTCGCAGAAGTTCTTCTTGATCCCGCAGCGAGGCTTCCCTCTCCTGCACCGATCGAGACATCGTCTGTACCGCTTCCAGAACCTCCGCGAGATCCCGTTCCCGGGGCTTTTGAACCGAGCCAAGGGGCTCGCCATGCATCAGGCGACGCGACACACCCACGAGATCGCGAAGGGAGTGGCTCAGCCGTCTCTCGATGCGCCTGGCCAGGGCGAGAGCAAGGAGAGCCGATACGACCGCACCTCCCAACAACCAGTCGACCGCTGACGGCTCGTCCTCCGCCCCCACCGGCACCTCTCGCGACAACTGCAACAGAAGACGTTGACCCTGCGGTTCGACCGCTCCGGCGACGACCAGCTCACGGTCCCAGCGGCGCACCACGACGTCGTCCCGGCCCAGAAGGAACAGGGGAAACACCTCGGCCAGGGGGAGCTCGGGCAGGTGCCCCAGCTCAACGAGATCAGGACGCGAAGACGCCACCAGGTCCACACCGTCAAAAAAGGCGGTCTCTCCGCCCCACCCACCTGCCAGCCACCGGGCGAGCTCGTCATCCATCTCGAATCCGCCGCTCAGGTGCTCGACCGTGTAGCGAGCGGTCTCGAAAACGTCCGAACCGAGGGCATTCTCGACGGCCCGCTCCTGGCTGGCGATGCGGACGTGGAGCACGAGCGTCAGCAGCGCCATGGGAACCACGACCCCACCCATGACGAGGAGCCGCAGACGGCCGCCGAATGTAGCCAGCCATTCACGTCGGATGCGCGGCGGACGTGCCACCACCAGTGCTGCCAGTGACCAGAGCACAGCCCCGAGCCCTCTCACGACCCATTCAACAATCGTCGGCTGCGGAGCAATCCTGGCGATCAGCCACGGGCCTTGGCGCTGCACCAGCGCCGGGTGGCGCACTCCATCGACCTCGAACCGAACCCAACCCTTGCGCTTGTGGTAGAGATCCCCGGCCACCGCAGGGTCGAGAGACCGAATACCGGAATGGAGAGAGGCAGCGACCGTCCCTGACCGTGTGAGCACTGCCCACCAGACCGGCGCTGATCGCACCGAGTCCAGACCGCCGCGAGTCGGCCAGTCACCGAGCAAGGACCACGGCTCCTGAACCGTATAAACCTCGATGTCGTGATCCCCGTCGAGGTTGGTGGACCATGACCAGAGTCTCTCGACCCGGGCGCCCGCCGGCTCGAGGTTTCCCCACCGAGACACAACCGAGCCATCGGCGTCCCGAACCTCGATCTCCGATCCGATCGGCCAAGAATCCAGTCCCCAGCTGCCCGCCAGCGCGGGAGCGAGGTCTCTGAGTGCGCAGCGTTCGGGATCCACTGGGAGGAGTTCCTCCGCTATCAGGGCGCCGGGCGGAGGAACCGGCGTGCTCGTAGATTGCAGCGGCCTCAGAAGCAGGACGACCGGGTCGATCACCCCCAACGCCAGGGCGACAGCCGCCACTCCGAAGCTGGCGGCGAGACGACGTTCGAGATTCCACGATCGCACTGGCCATGCCGCCAGCATCCACGTCGCAGAAACGAGCCATACGACCCCGATACCCGGCCGGAAGAGATGGTCAGGAAGCCACGAGGCCCCTGGCGGATCGAGTGCGAAGAGGCAGTACGCAGCACTGCACAGGAGGGCCGTCACGATGATGAAACGAGCGATCCTTGGTCCAAGACCGCTGACCCAGCGCGCAAGCGAAGCACCACCAACGAGCACAAGGGCAACGAGCCCGAGGTGCGTCGGACCACCCACAGACCATGTGATCGCGACCGCGGCAACGGCGGACAGCACCGCGAGCCAGGGGGCGAGCCTCAGACCGATAAACGCGAGGATCATCCACGGCGCCCACTCAGGCACGATGGGATGAGAGACGGACGAACGAACCCACGCCGCACGAAGCTCAGCTCCAGGCGCCGACACTGGGCGTATCAGAAAACCATTCGGCGGGCCATCTCCGAGTTCGAGCTGCCATCCCGAAGGGGCACTGAGGCCGAAGGCGGCGGACCCGACAATCGGCGCCCGTTCGGCAACCGTGATCGCGCCTGCCAGTCTTCCCTCCTGAATCAGCGGTTCCCTGAGTACAAGCGTCGCCGTTCTTGCCGACCACACCACGCTCCACCGCCGCGGTCCGAGCGGGCGGACTCCGTCCGGGTATCGTCGGTTCTGCCCCCCCCACGCAACCACCCGTCCACGATCGTCGGCGAGATAGATCGAAAGGTCTGGATCCTGACTGGCCATTCGATCGAGGTAGCTGAAGAGGTAGTCCGGGTCGAGCGTCTCACCGGCGCCGGCAATTAAATCTCCCATGTGGGGATCGGCGGCCGCCGCCTGCGCGACCTCGAGAATGCGGCGGCACCGCAAGTCCATCTGATACTCAGCCTCTGTTGGTCCCACCGGCGTCGGTATCGGCAAGAGCAAGGTGACCCACCCCAGTGCAACAGCAAGCCACGGCCACCACGACGCCCCTCGAGGACGGACCAGGAGGGCCAGAAGGACTCCGCCGGCAATCATAATCGCCGGCTGCGCAGCCCAACCCGGCACCGACGTCGCCATGATGAGAGCGGCAACCGCCGCAGACCCGCTTGCTGCGAATCGCTGTGAGTCCTTCAACCCCATGCTGCGAGTATAAGAGACACGAAGCGCTTTGCCTCAGGAATGCCGAACAGGTATCCCGTGTTTTGATACAGTTGATCCCGAATCTCGATCCTGAGATTCCGATCGGACCGACAGATACTCCTCGGAAGGTTCAACATCGTGCAAATCCTCACCGTACTGACCGCTATCGGAAAAATCGAAACCAACGTTGGCAACTTCTACGAATGGCTCAGCGATGTCTTCTCCGACGATCCCGAAGCATCCGGGTTCTTTTTCCGCATGAGCATGCAGGAGAAGAGCCATGCGAACCTCGTGAGCTTTGCCAAGAAGCTCGCCCACCGCAGCCCAGATGATTTCGGTGAGGTCGATGTCGACATGAAGGTAGCTGACGAGCTTCTCGAGGACCTGAGCACCTTTCACGCCACCAACCCCAATCCGACGCTTCCTGATGCCCTCGCCTTCGCCATGAAGGTCGAAGGTCACGATGCAGAATCCCTCCACCGCTCCCTGGTCATCCAGTCAAACCCCGAGATCGCAGAGATCATCAACAGCCTCGCCAAGGCCGACTCGGAGCACTTTCAAGCACTCGAGGCCTTCGCTCATCAAAGGGCCCTCGCTGAGATGTGAACCTGCGGCCTTATCACCCGGATGCCGGACTACTCAATGCACAGTCGTACTCGGGTCGTCTGAAGCCCGTTCAACTTCAAACTCCTCTTCGTCCCACGCCTCGCGCTGGGCTTTGTTGCGCGCCTGGCGACGGAGGATTGCCAAGAGCGCCAGAAGGGTCACGCCCATCCACAAAGCGCCGGTCGAGGTCAGGAACGGCATCCAGAAATTCACCAGGAATCTTTTTTCGAAGAATCGCCTTTCGACCCGGCGGAGGTCGGAGCCTGTCGCCGCGAAAAACGCCTTCTCGAGGGTCTGGCCCTGGCCGATGCCATCGAGGATGCGGGCCGGCGTGTGGGCGCCGAACTCGGTCCGTAAGTAACGAACGAACCCGGCTGCGAGCGCGTAGGAACTCCGGGCCTCTGATGCGGAGGCCCTGAATCCACGATCGACCTGGCGGGTATTTCGCGGGCCGCGGCCCACAACCGCGGCAGCATATCTCGCCCGATCTTCCAGACCCCACTCCCGCGCTGCGACCGCCGCGATGCCCTCGTTCAGCCATTTCGGAACGGCATGCCCGTGGCTTGCCTCATCCACAAGGACGTGGGCAACCTCGTGCCTCAGCAGAGATCTCATGGTTCGATCCGGATAGGTGGGCACTCTTTCAGGGAACAGCACAATGACCCGCCGGTCACCACGGGAGTATCCCGCGACCCACGGGGGTGTGGACCGTGCCACCTCGGTCCCTTCCGCAATCAGCACCACTCGGATCGGTTCGGTGAAGCCGAGCCTCCCCGTCAAGGTCAATACCTCTGTGAAATCCTCATTCGCCAGGGCTGCGACCGTCTTCGCGGCTGCGTCGAACTCGGGCGGCGCGGTGATCTCGAGCCGCGGCCCGGGGCCCGCTGCCATGACCGTGGACCCAGCGGCGATCACAGCCGCGAGCACGGTTGCCCAGGCGCCGGCCAAGCATCTCACCCCTAGGAGG
>CAZCEX010000117.1:0-9935 GCA_964497785.1 uncultured Thermoanaerobaculia bacterium
CTTGGTGGCTCGTTCGAGAGCTTCCTGGGCCTTCTCCGGCTCGTCGAGGCGTAGGTGCACGATCCCGAGGCGGAGCAGGGCCGATGGGTTGTTGGGTTCGATTTCCAGGGCGTGCTGGTATCGATTGGCTGCCTCGCGCGGTTGGCCCTGCAGCTCGGCGATGCGGGCCCACTCGAGCCAGATATCAGGGTTTTCGGGCGCCAGTCGGCACGCCTCTTCGAGAAAACCGTCCGCCTCGTCTCTTTGGCCTTGTTTCCCCTCGAGTTCTGCAAGGTGCATCAGGACGAGTGCACTGTTGGTATCGGCCTCGAGAGCCTCGTGGAGGACCCTGCTCTCTTCTTTCTGATTGTCGGTGAGATCGGCGAGGTGAAGCCATGCAGATGCCGACCGTGGGTCGGTCTCCAGGGCCTTTCGGGCTTCCTGTTTCGCCTCCTCGATCCGGCCGATTCGAGCAAGAGCGCGGCTCAGCTTCAGCCTGAGAAACTCGGAGTCTGGATTGAGGACGAGGGCTTGCCGGTAGGTAGCGATGGCTTCCTGCTTGTTGCCGGTGTCGAGCTGGGCACTGGCGAGGTGGGACAAGATCGGCACGTTGCTCGGGTTGCGGTGGTGAAGACTCTGCAGCGCAGTCAATGCCTCGGTGGTGGTGCCCTGTCGGATGAAATCTTTCGCTTTCTCCAGATCGCTCAGGATCAACAGCCCGTCCTTGGGGTCGATGCCGTCGTTGGTTGTCGTCGAACCTTCCGTGACATAACCGAGAGCCTCAAGGGCCGAGACCAGGTCTTCATCCACCTCAGCGGGCGACGTTTTTCCGGTCTGCAGCCGAGCGTGGTACTCGAGCAAGTCGGCCCGGTGTCGTTCGGCCTCCTCAGGCTTGGCTGTCGCGAGGTTCTTGAGCTCTTTGGGGTCAGTCTCCAGGTCATACAGCTCGTCTCTGGGTGCGTCAATGAAGCGCCATCCGTTGCCGGTGAGCGCCGCGAGGGGCGACCACCCGTAGGCGTTCGCCGGCATGAGGGTCTCGCTATAAACCCAGGGCTCGCTCGCAGGTGAGGGCGTTTCGGTCGAGGTGGGCAAGGGAGATCCGAGGTTCGGCATGCGCTCGGTGAGGCCGGCGAGCGCCAGGAGCGTCGGCGCCAGCCGGCGGGTGCTGACCACGTCGGTGATGGTGTGATCGTGGGGCAGGCCAGGTCCGGCAATGATGAGCGGCACCTCGAGGGTCGCGCCGTAGAGAAAGACCCCGTGGGTGCGTTCACCGTGCTCGCCCAGGCTCTCCCCGTGGTCGCCGACCACTGCGACGAGACGCTGGTTGTCACTGCCTGGAAGGGCGGCTAACAGGCGGCCTACCTCCTGGTCAACAAAGCTGATTTCCCCGGCATAGTTCTCCTCGTTCGTTTCACCTCGCCACCGCTCGGGTGGTTGGTAGGGGGAGTGGGGGTCGTAGTAGTGCACCCAGAGGAAGTAGGGCCGTCTCTCAGTGCTCGCTTCGAGCCAGGCGATGGCCGCATCGGTCACGGCTGTGGCGTTTCTCTCGGCGTAGCCGTACTCACCGAGGTGCTCGGCGACCATGTGGTCGTCGTAGAGGTCGAATCCGCGGGCGAGACCGAACCGGTGGTCCAGGACACGAGAAGAGACGAATGCCGCCGTGTGGTATCCGGTGTCCGAGAGGATGGTGGCGATTGTCGGGATTGTGCTGTCGATGTCGGTCCGTCCGTTGTCGCGTGCTCCGTGCTCGGGTGGCTCGAGCCCGGTCAGGAGGGAGGCGTGTGCCGGCAGGGTGAGTGGAGACGGCGAGACGGCGCCGGTGAACCTGACGCCGCGGGAAACGAGGCGGTTGATATTTGGTGTATTCGCGCTTTGGTTGCCGTACGCGCCGATGGCGTCTGCTCGGGTGGTGTCGAGGGTCAACAAGACGATGTCGAACGGCTTTTCGGCCTCAGCCACCGGCTTTTCTTCTTCGGTCGATGCCGTCGTCATGCCGGCTCTCAGCATGAGGACCATGAGGAGCATGGCGGTCAACGCAACCGCCGGCCGATAACCCATGTGGCTACCCCTTTTCGCTACGACCTCGTTACCCCTGCTCTCTGAGCCACTTCGCCAAGGTCTCGAGCTGCTCGTCAGAGGCGTCTTTCACCGGCAGCATCATCAGGCCGAACTCCTTGCCCTGCTCCTCGAGGCGCGAATGGCCGGTGACGTAGGCCTTCGGGTCACGCATATAGGTCACCAGCTCCTGGTCGGAGTCCCAGAGGGTCTCGAGGTTGGAGAGAGCAGGGCCATACCGGTTGCCCTCGAGGTTATGGCCGTGGCAGCGCGGACAGCCGAGCTCGGTGTAGAGCTTGTCGGGGCTTGAGAGACCGCATGCGGTCAGCGCAGCCGCGATGAGCACCACCATCCACAGAATGTGTCGATTCATGGTTCCACCAGGTGGTCCGCCTTGGCGGCGCACAAGAAGTCGTTGCGGGACAGGCCCTTGACGGTGTGGGTGTCGTAGCGCAGGGCGCACGTGTCGTAACCGACGACCATCTCCGGGTGATGATCCTCACGGTGTGAGGTCCAGGCGACGGCGTTCACGAACGCCATGGTCTCGTAGTGGTTCGCGAAGGTGAAGGTCTTCTCCAGGCGGCCGTCGATGACCTCCCAGTCGTCAACGTGGCTCAGAAGGTGATGAACGTCGTGGTCCGACAGGGCTGGGGATCCTTGGGTGATCGGTCTGCACGCTTCCATGACGAGGCTGTTGTCACACATATTTCCTCCCGAGGCCATCATACGCTTTCGCTCGAGAATTCTTATGCAGCCAAAGAATATTTGACATTTATTTTAGTTTTGCCTAAATTTATGAGATGTCTCCACGGACCGGGGTTCCGGACATTTCCGAACGTGACCTTCTCAGTGAGGCGCAGGAGGATTACCTCAAGCAGGTGCTGCTTCTGGGTGGAGATGAGCGCGCGGTCGCTACCCAGGCGCTCGCCGACCGATTGGGCGTCAGGCCCGCATCAGTGACCGGCATGATTCGGCGCCTTGCGGAGCTCGGCTTCCTCGAGCACCAGCCATACCGCGGTGTGCGCCTCAAGGAAACGGGGAAGAAGGTTGCCTTGGCACAGATCCGCCGCCATCGTCTGCTGGAGACGTGGCTCGAGCGGTTCCTCGGTTATGACTGGGACGAGGTTCACCCGGAGGCGGAACGGCTCGAGCACGCCATCTCCGAACTCTTCGTTCGGCGCATCGACGCCTTGCTCGATTATCCGACCCATGACCCTCACGGTGAACCGATTCCGACGGCAGACCTGCGCTGGCCGGAGGGCGATACTTTCCGGTCGTTGGTGGAGATGCACGCGGGGGAAAAGGGTGCCGTGGCCAGGGTCAGGACTCAGGATCGGGATACGCTCGGACTCCTGGCGCGGCTCGGGCTGAGGCTCGGGGCGAAGCTGGTGGTTGAGAATGTCGGCGATCAGGGCGTTGCGGTGCGGGTTGGGGGAGACCGCTTCCTGGTGCCCCGGGAAACGGCGGCTCTTTTGATGATGGAGGTTGGCACATGAGGTGGCTGATTCTGACGACGGTGGTTCTTTCGATCGGTTGCGCAGGCCCGGGCGGCAATCCGGAGCGGGCGGAGGGCCCGCCGAAGATCGTCGCCACGACCACCATCGTGGCGGACCTCGTGCGGGTGATTGGAGGCGACGACGTCGAGGTCATCAGCTTGATGGGTCCCGGAGTTGACCCTCACCTCTACAAGCCGTCGGCGGGAGATGTTCGGCGCATGGCCTCCGCTGACGGTGTGTTTTTCAACGGACTGCACCTCGAGGGCAAGATGGGGGAGGTACTTGGTGAGCTGGGCGGTCGAGGAATCGAGACTCTCGCGGTAGCTTCGTGCATTCCCGATGAAAATCTGATCACGACTTCGCAGGGAAGCTCGACCCACGATCCGCACGTCTGGTTCGATGTCGGTCTCTGGGCCCACACCATCGACTGTGTGCGGGACCGGCTTGCGCGTCTCGCTCCCGAGCATCAGAAGGACTTTGAGATGCGGGCCGCAGCCTACCGCGAGGAGCTCCTCGCCCTCGATGCCGAGGTCAGAGATGCACTGGCGGAGATTCCCGGCGAATTCCGGGCCCTCGTCACGGCTCACGACGCCTTTGTTTACTTCGGCCGTGCCTACGACATCGAGGTCAGAGGCTTGCTCGGGGTGAGCACGGCATCGGAGGCGGGCGCAGCGGACTTCCAGGAGCTGGCGGAGTTCATCGCCGATCGAGGCATACCGGCGGTATTCGTCGAGACCTCGGTGTCGCCGCGCGCCATACAAGCGCTGCGCGAAGCGGTCGCCGCACGTGGCACGACGGTCGAGGAGGGCGGCAGTCTGTACTCGGATGCGCTCGGCGATCCTGAGGGACCGGCGGGCACCTACACCGGCATGGTGCGCTCGAACGTCGCCACGATCGTGATTGCTCTTTCGGCCGGCGGAACGCCATGAACGAAAGACCGGCGCCCGCGATCGAGGTTGAGGACCTGACGGTGGCATACACCGGCAAACCTGTGCTGTGGGACCTCGACATGGCGGTGACGGCAGGTTCCAGGACCGCCATTGTAGGTCCCAACGGCGCTGGCAAGAGCACCCTGATCAAGGCGATCATGGGTCTGATCGAGCCGGTCGCCGGCACCGTCCGGGTCTTCGGTCGCTCTATTCGGGAGGCGCGAGGATCCATTGCATACGTACCGCAGCGCGCGACCCTCGACTGGGACTTCCCGACCGATGTGCTCGATGTCGTCACGATGGGGACCTACGGCGCGTTAGGGTGGTTTCGACGACCGGGATCGAAGGAGAAGGCGGCGGCCGAAGCGGCTCTCGAGCAGGTCGAGATGTCGGCGTTTGCCGGCAGGCCGCTTGCCCAGCTCTCGGGGGGCCAGCAGCAGCGGGTGCTGCTGGCTCGGGCCCTCGCGCAACAGGCCGAGATCTACATGCTGGATGAGCCCTTCCAGGGTGTCGATGCACCAACGGAACGGGCCATCGCCAGGGTGCTCGACGACCTTTCTACAGGGGGGAAAACGGTCGTCGTCGTGCACCATGATCTGCAGACCGTCGTCGAGTATTTCAACCACGTCGTATTGCTCAACGTGCGGGTCATCGATGCAGGATCGGTAGAGGAGGTCTTCAACGACGACAACCTCCGCCTCACTTTCGGCGGCAGGGTGGGAGTTCTGGCAACGCGGGCTGCGAAGGAGACTCGGTGAGTCTTTTCGGTGACTGGACGCTTCAGGTAGTGGCCCTGGGCTCAGGGTTTTTGGGCGCCGTCAGCGGTCTTCTCGGGTCCTTCGCAGTGCTGAGGAAACAGAGTCTGTTGGGAGACGCTCTGAGCCACGCGGCCCTGCCCGGGATTGCGCTCGCTTTCCTGCTCACCGGAACGAGGTCGACGATGCCGATTCTGCTCGGGGCGGCTGCCACCGGGTGGCTCGGCACCGTGGCGGTTCGTTTCGTAGTTCGCCGGAGTCGGGTGCCGTACGACGCCGCGCTCGGGCTCGTTCTATCCGTCTTCTTTGGTCTTGGTCTGGTATTGCTTACGGTGATCCAGAAACGCCCGGACGCCGCTCAGGCTGGTCTCGAGAGCTTCTTGTTCGGGCAGGCAGCGGCACTCCTTCGATTCGATGTGATCGTCATCGGGGCGGCCGCCGTGGTCGTCACCATCGTATTCGTTCTCCTTTGGAAGGAGATGAAACTGCTCACCTTCGATCGTCTTTTCGGGGAGAGCCTCGGTATGCCCATGGCCCGGCTGGATGGGCTCATGACGGTGCTCCTCGTCATTGCCATCGTCCTCGGTCTGCAGACCGTCGGCGTTGTCTTGATGTCGGCGATGGTGGTCGCCCCTGGGGCTGCAGCCCGTCAGTGGACGCGAAGGCTCGGGCCGATGGTCACTCTGGCGGCTGCTATCGGAATCACCGCGGGTGTCGCCGGAGCGGTGCTCTCGAGCGTCGTTCCCCGTCTGCCGACCGGTCCCACCATCGTTCTCGTCCTGTCCGCCGTGGTGGGGGCTTCGCTGGTCCTCGCACCAGAGCGCGGCCTGCTCTGGAGGCGGCTCCATCTCGGGAGGTTGCGGCGACGGCCGCGCCAGGAGCCCGTGCTCATGCACCTCTATGCTCTCGCGCTGCAACATCCGGAGAACCCGGGCCACGGCCACGCATTGTCGGTCCTGAGCACCATGAGCCCGACGGACGTCGACGTGGACGCGGCATTGGAGGCCCTCGCAGAACGAGGGCTCGCCTCTCACGACCAGGACGGCCTGTGGGCGCCGACCGAGCTCGGCTTGCGAGAGGCGCACAGGACCCTCGACCGCGGGGATCAGGCATGAATCCCGAAATCGAGATCCTGCTCATAGCAGTCGTCACGGCGGTGGCCTGTGCTCTTCCTGGGGTCTTTCTGGTCCTGCGCCGTCTCGCCCTGGTCAGCGACGCCATCGCACACTCCATCTTGCCGGGCATCGTCGTAGCTTTTTTCCTGACCGGGTCGCTGACCTCGCCGTTGCTCATCGTGGCAGCAGCTGCTACCGGAGTGCTCACGGTTGCCCTGATCGAGAGTCTTCACAGAACTCGCCTGGTCGCCGAGGACGCGGCCACGGGCCTCGTTTTTCCTGCTTTCTTCAGCCTTGGTGTGATCCTGGTCTCCCGGTGGGCCGGGAATGTTCACCTCGACACGGATTCGGTGCTTCTCGGAGAGCTGGCGTTCGCACCCTTCGATCGATTCGTTGTCGGCGGAACGGATCTCGGCCCGGCAGCTCTGTGGACGATGGGTGTTGTGCTCGCCCTCAACATCGTTTTCGTCGTCGTCGCCGCGAAAGAGCTCAAGTTGGCAACTCTGGATCCCGCCCTCGCAGCGGTGCTCGGCTTTTCTCCGGTAATGCTCCACTACATGCTGATGACTCTGGTATCGGTCACGGCGGTGGGCGCCTTCAACGCGGCGGGCTCGATCCTGGTCGTGGCCCTGATGATTGCCCCAGCTGCATCGGCCATGATCCTGGTCGAGAAATTTGCCCCCATGCTCTGGCTGTCATCCGGCCTCGCGGCGGCGGCGGCGGTCGGGGGCTACGGTCTGGCCCGCATCTTCGACGTGTCCATCGCCGGTTCGATGGCAGTGGTTTGTGGCCTGATCTTCGTCGTCGCGCTGCTCTTTGCTCCCCGGCGCGGGATTTTGTCCCAGGTGCGACGACGGGCCGTACAACGGTTGGATTTCTCGATGCGCTTGCTGGCGGTCCACTTGCTCCACCACCAGGGCACCGAGCTTGAAGCCGAGGAGTGTCACGTGGATCACCTCAATCGGCACCTGCGATGGTCGGATGTGAGGGTGCGCCGCGCCGTCGATCGGGCGGTTGCCAAAGGCCTCGCCGAGCCGGTTGGCACGGTGTTGCGCCTCACCAGTCGGGGCAGAACTTTCGCGGAGGAGCTGTCGGTCGGGGACGGCTAGCCCCAATACTGTTCAGTTAAGACCATGAGAATCGTGGTCCTGTGCAGCCGAGACGGCCGCACCACAATGGGCCGAGGTATTGTGGCGCGGGCGTCCCGCCCGCAGAAATGAAAACCGAACAGTAGTGCGGGCTAGAGTACACTTGGAAACAAGTCAGTGAGAGGGGTGAATCATGAGGTACCGTAGGCTGTCGGTTTCGTTGTCAATCCTGGTTGTGGTCTGTGCTTGTATGTCGATGGTCCATGCAGCGGAGAATCCGGCGCCGGCTGGAGTGCGTCTGATGCTGGACTCGGTGGCCGCCAGCCAGGGCAGCGCCGTCCTGCGTATCGAATGGACCGAGAATGCTGAAGAAGGATGGGTGGTGCTGTTCGGCCCCGAGGAGCTGAGAGTGCCCGGGTGGTTCGCAGAGCCGTCGAACCCCGGATCCTACCGCCTCGAGCTTGGCGCGGTCGGAACGGGGCAAACTACCGAAATCGAGCTCGACCTCGCGTTGGTCGCCGACGGAGAGGTCATCAGGGTCGCTGCAGAGCGGCACGTCGAGGACGCTGTCTTTCAGGTCGCTTCGACAATTCGGGCCGCGGTGGAGGGCGCGCACATGGCGCCGCCGAACGCTTTCCGGCTCGTGACCACCGATGTGACCGACAGTGTCGGGCCGGTGGGACGTCATTACGCGTCGGACCGTACGATCGGCCGCGGGAGGTCCACCGTGACCGTCGAGGCGCTGGACGGGAAGACGCTCGAGACCGCGTTTACGGAGGACAATGCCAATGCCTCCATCGCCGACGGTCCTCGCGATTGTGCATTGACCGTGTGGTCGTGGGCGGTCTCGCGCACGATCTATGTGAGCTCTGCACCGGCAAACGCCATTGCAGACCTCGTGACCGTTCACATCACGATCACCCATCCGGACATGAGTGAGATTCAGATCGGCCTGTTCGACGACGACGGGGATCCCCGAGGCGCTGTTGTCGCGAATCGGGCAGGCGGAGTTGATCTTGACCGTGATTATGTATACGGCCCCAGCCATCCCCTCGCGAGTCTCGTCGGCGTTGGTGAGCTGGTCAACGGCTGGTTCACCCTGGTCGTGCGTGACTGTGAGGGAGGCAACGTCGGAGTTCTGGACTACTGGTCCGTAACCCTCGAGTACACCGGGGGCGGCGACACCGACCTTGTGGCCGACACCGTGTCCGTCTCGCCGGACCCGGCTGAGCCTGGCGGCGACATCCGGGTGACCTGGGAGGGCCATGTCGGTGGGTCGGGCAATGTGCCGATTGACTTCGACGTCAAGCTCTACCTCTCACAGGATGACAACATCACCACTGCAGACGGATTGCTCGCCACGGTCAACGTCGATTCCGCTGTCAACCCGGGTGATGTCTTCGGCGAAGGTGCGCCTGGTCGCACCGTGACGCTTCCCGTCAGTCTTCCTGAGGGCACCTGGTACGTCGGCATGATGGTTGACCCCGGCGGCGAGGTCAACGAGATCGACGAAGGCAACAACGTCGCCTGGACGAGCCTTGAGGTTGCCCAAGAGGCAGAGGAGGTCGACCTGGTGGCCGACAGCCTCGTCCCGGTGGTTGCATCAGTTCAGGCGGGCGACAACCTGGCTGTGGACTGGGCCGGGCATCTCGCGGCCTCGAGCACCGGTGATGTCAGCGACGCGTTCATTGTGGCCTTCTATCTGTCACCGAACGCAGCCATCGACGCTTCTGATACGCTGCTCGATCAAGTCACCATCACTGGCCCTTTGACGCCCGGCGATGCCTTCGGCGCCAATGGTGGCATGTTGACGATCCCATCCGGGACCGCTGCGGGCAACTGGTTCGTGGGAATGGTGGTCGACAACTCCGGCGTGATCACTGAAACGAACGAGAACAACAACATCAAGACCGCGAGCTTGACGGTGACCAGTGCCGAAATCCCTCAGCCCGATGTGGTGGTGAGACAGTGCTCGGCAACGACGGCCGAGGTCGCGCCGGGTGACCAGGTGGTCTTTGAGTGGGAGCAGCGCAATGCGGGCGACGACAAAGCCTCACCTTTTCACATCTCGATCCTGTTGTCGGATGATATGCATGGTGACCCGGCGACTGACACCGTGCTCGTCGGGTGGATGTCCTCGACCTGGGAGGCGGGCAGTGCCTGGGTGGCGAAGACCCGGACCGTGGACATTCCCGCCGGCACCGCGGACGGTACGTGGTACCTCATGGTCGTCCTCGATGACACGGATGTGCTTGATGAGTCGAACGAGAACAACAACCAGTGCTCGGATCAGGTGGCCGTCGAGTCCGTGCAGCCTTCAGAGGCTACGCGGTGGTTGATCCCCGCGGCGGCATCGTCGCCCGGTTTGAACAACTCCGACTGGCGGTCTCAAGTGGTGGTCAACAACCCGTCCGGGGCGGACCGGGAGGCCACCGTGTTCTACGTCGTCGATGGTGCGCCCTGGCCGGGTCAGCTGCTGACTGGCCCGATTCAGATCCAAGCGAATCGTTCGCTCTAC
>CAZCEX010000118.1:0-5101 GCA_964497785.1 uncultured Thermoanaerobaculia bacterium
CCAGTCGGCGCGGCTGTTGAGACTGCCCGACAGGCCGAGGCGGTACCCTGCCCGCGTATATGTCAGCCCGGTGCGGAAGGTATTTGTTAGGATCGACTCAGGGAGCACGAAGTCCTCGGCCGTGTCATCGGCGCGGCCATATGAGCTGTGCGAGGCCTGGTAGCGAAGGTCGAGCTTGAGGAAGCTGCCCAACGGCCGGCTGGCGAACAGGGACAGTGAGCCGGATCGGCTCTCGACATCCTCCTCGGGGACGATGGCGCCATCACGGTAGAGCTCGTCGGTGGTTTTGAAGAAGATCCCCGAGAGGTTGGCGCCGCCGTTCCACCGGCTGCCGAAGAGCTCGGGGTCGGAGATGCCGGCGTTGAGGTAGACACCGGCGAAGAAGACGTTGAGCTGAGCGCCCGTATCGAGAAAATCGAGGTCGAGGTAGTTGACCCCCAGGAGCGGCAGGGGATAGTCGACGGACTCGTCCCAAAAGACCCCGCCGAGTAGAAAGAGGCGGCTGGTATCCCTCTCGGTTTCCACCACCCTTTCCCCGTCGTCGTTCTTTTTCAGGTAACGCAGACCCTGCTCGGTATCGCGCACCATCGTATGGTCCGAGGCCAGGGCCGCCTTCCGGTTGGTGGCAAAATCGAAGTCGTTGATGCGCACGTTCGTGATATCCGTCTGTAGCTCGAGCGGGATTGTCGCGGCGAGGATTGACAGCGTTTGTTGACCGACGATCTTCAGTGGAAGGATGAAGCTTTCGGTTGACCAGGGTGCAGGCTGACCGCTTTCGTTGATGGGTGTGAAGTGCTGCGTCTCTTCGTTCGAGATGACCTCGCCTTCAAGGCCGAGCTGGACCGCTCGCGTGCGGACCCTGGCGTAGATTTTGCGGTCGACCCAGACGGTTCCTTGATGCAGGCTGCGGCCGGGCATGATCGCGATCGGTTTGAAGTCGATGACCCAACAATCACGACCGTCAATCGTATCGGTGCGGCGGAGCCGGTAGGTGTAGTCCTGGGAGAGATTGATTTCGACTGGCAACGCGGCCGCTTTCTCCGGCGTCACGAGTGGGACCTCCGGCAGCCGCTTCGATCGCCACTTGATGCCGCCGATGAGGAAGTCCTTCCACACCCAGTCGAAACCCGCGTCGCGTTGGTAGAAAAAATCGCCGCTGTATGAGGCTTCGAACGCCCCGCGCACTCCCTGGAACCGAAGATGGAGCGAGTTCGTGGCCTGAAAGTGATCCAGGCGCCTGTCCTGGGCGTCCTCGAAAGCCTGCAAGCGGCGCAGGATTTCCTCCACCGGCATCTGCCGTGCGTCAGTGACGTCGATGACCTCGTCGTAGCCATCGAGCTCTGCGGCGGTGGGGCGCTCGAGGCTCAGGAGAACGGCGCCCGTGGGCTGATCGATGGTCACCGACAGACCGCGCCCGGTTCGGTACTGATCAAATACCGGCTCGGTCGCCCCGGTGAATAGGTCGGTCATTCGCGGGTTGCGCAGCTGGCCGTCCGCGAAAAGCAGGTCGACTTGCGTCCGGTTCGGCTCCATCTCGACAACGACCCGCAGCCCGAGGTCTTCGCGAACGAATGCCCAGGCTTTGGGCGCGCCGCTCGGCGTGGCGTATTGCGCGTAGCTGAGGGGATCCGCAAGCTCCCGCGCAAACACCTTGAGTGGGGCGAGTTCTGCTGCCGTTGGTTCATCGGCTTCGAAGAAAGTCACCGCGATACCGGCGGCTGAGGACTCGGCCGCGCGCGCGATGGTCAACGTCGGATCCGAAGGCCATGGCAGGGCGTCGAGAACAAGGGGCTTGCCCGGATCGAGGGTGTTGAGGGTAGAAATCGCTCCCGAGAGGTTGGCTGCCGGCGCCAAGACAATACCGTCAAGGTAAGCCGCTACTTCTTGATCGTAAAGAGATTCAAGGGTGACGGAATCGGCCTGAAATGGTCCAGCTGCGAAGGTGGCGTCGGGTAGAGCTCCAGTAACCGTCACCGCTGCTCGTTTGATCAGATAGGCGTGGTCCTCGGGGGTCGCGGCGCCCTCCTCCGGGCGCCACACGGCCTGAACAGTGAGGCCGGTGCCCCCGGATTTCAAGAGGGCGGCAAGTGCCCGCAACTCGCCTTCGAAACGATCGAGATGCTGGCCGATCGGCGCCGGGGTGCGAAATACAGCGCGGACCCACGGTCTCCCGCCGACAGCGGTGATCTTTTCGTAGGGCGCCGGGCCGGGCGACTTGGCGAGTTCGACGGTCCAGGCGAGGTAGAAGGGTGTCTTTTCGTCGAATGTCGGCGCCGCTGCGAGATCGGCGGTGATGCGTGCAGGCTCGGTGACCCGGACCCCAACGCCGGGGCTATTGGAGAGGCCGACTGAGGCCCCGGCCCCTGTCGCGAGTAAGAGCATACAAACGGTCACCCGAAGCACCAGACGCCTACAGCTCAATCTTCCACCATCCATCCAGCAAACCGAGAAAGAATCTCGGTGCCAGGAGCATTGAACGGCATCGACGCATTGTCAACACGCGGCCGGTAGTGATCTGCGGGAGGGTGGTTCGAAAGAGGTCGATCCCGGCGGGCCGGAATGCCGGGAATGCCCTGAGTGTTGCTATAATGTGAGTTGGGTTCAATCCACTTCAACGCATCCTGGGGGGGAGCAACATGACAATCATCTGGTTTCTGATTATTGGAATTCTGGCCGGTTTCATCGCTGGGAAATTGATGCAAGGCAAAGGCTTCGGCCTCATCGGCGACCTCGTCATCGGGGTCATCGGCGCCGTGCTCGGGGGCTACCTGTTCGGCTTGCTCGGCGTTTCGGCCGGCGGCGGATTGATTGGGTCGCTGGTGACTGCGGTAGTAGGCGCCCTCGTATTGCTCTTCGTAGTACGACTCATCAAAAAATAGCCGCCATTTCGGAATGCCCTCTCCGCGAGCGCCGTGCTTGTCCGGTGGGGGTTCGTTTACAATGGACCACGAAGTCTCTCGACAACAGAATGGAGTATGAACATGGGTCTCATCGATTTTGTCAAAAATGCGGGTGCGAAGCTTCTCGGAAGAGACGACGAACCGGCCCCGAAGCCCGATCCTCAGGCTCAGGCCGCGCAACGCGCAGCCAAGGACCAGAGGGCGGCTGCGGCGCTGAAGCGGCGGGTTCAGAACCTCGGCATCGAGGTGGAGAACCTGGTCGTCTCGGTTGACGGAGATCTCGCAACGGTTTCTGGTACCACCACGAGTCAAGCGGACCGGGAAAAGATCGTTCTCGTGGTCGGCAATACCGTTGGTATCGGCCGGGTTGACGACCGGCTAGAGGTTTCGGTGCCGGAGCCCGAGGCGGTGTACTACACGGTCGTATCGGGTGACTCTTTGTCGAAGATCGCCAAGGCGCATTACGGCAATGCCATGAAATACCCCGTGATCTTCGAGGCCAATAAGCCCATGCTGACGGATCCCGACAAGATCTACCCCGGTCAGATGCTGCGCATTCCGCCGCTTGCCGAGTAGCTCGAGCCGGCTTTTTGATCGATTTTTTCAGGCTCTGATCGGGGCCACGACAGACACATCGATACACCGGAGGTTCCTATGTCTTCACTTCTAGAGTCTCTCACCGGACAGATTCTCGGCGGCGACACCGTCAGCCAGCTGAGTCGTGCCATTGGCGCCGACGAAGGCGCTACCACCAAAGCACTTGCAGGCGCCCTGCCGGCGCTGCTCGGCGGATTGGCAAAAAACACCTCTCAGTCGGCTGGGGCGGCGTCACTCGCTTCGGCTCTGGACCGCGATCACGACGGCAGTATCCTCGACAACCTCGGTGGACTGCTCCAGGGCGGTGCGGCGAGCGCCGGGGCCGGCATTCTCGGACACATCTTCGGCGGTCGGGAGAAGGCTGTCGAGTCCACGATCGGCCGCTCGAGCGGTCTCAGCGGCTCGCAGATGAGCCAGTTGCTTGCCATGGTCGCGCCCCTGGTCTTGGGCTTTCTGGGCCGCCAGAAAAAGCAGCAGGGATTCGACGCCGGTCAGCTGGCTTCGATGCTCGGCGGCGCCCGCGACGAGATGACCAAGGCCCAGCCAAGTGCGATGGGGGCCCTTGCCGGACTGCTCGACGCCGACGGTGACGGCTCGTTCATGGACGAGGTCTCTGATATCGGCGGAAGCCTGCTCGGGAGCTTTCTCAAAGGCAGATGAGGGGGTGACTGCCGTCACCGCCGACAACGAAATTGCCGACGCCTCCCCCCTGCGGTGAGTTGCTTGCTTGTTCTAATGTTGCGGGCGGGCCCGAAGTTTGGTATACCACTGGTATACGGAGTCGGCCGGGGCCAACGGATGCAGTGCGTCCACACCCTTCTGGTCACCGAGCCGGTGCCGAACGAGGGGGTTGAAATGAAGAGGAATGTGTCGCGCGCAGAGAAAAATACAATCTTGGCGCTGGCGTTGGTGGTTGCCATTGCGGCGCCCCATCTCACCTACGCAGCTGAACGAATCGTCCTCGGGGAGTACATCAACGGCACCTGGTGAAGCGGCTGTTCGACCGCGGGTCCCGCGGTCAACAATCTGATGAACGCCAACCCCGACCGCTTTGCCGTGCTCTACTATCACGTCGGTGAATCCGGGGCCGGCGCCCCGTTGAATACAACCTTCGGGTCCCAGCGATCCTCTTTTTACCCGGGTAATACGATCCCGGCTTTCTGGTTCGACGGCAGCACCCTTTCCCAGTCGTCCGGGGCGTTTGCGGGGATCCTTGCGACTCGCCTCGCCACACCGACAGACGTCACGATCGACCTCGAGGCGATCGACCAGGCGGCCAACATTTGGGATGTCACCGCCGACGTCTGCATCGAGGGTGGGGGCGCAGGCAAGACCATGCGCATCTACATGGCGCAGGCGGTCGATTATTTCGACAACGCCGACCTGAACTATTACCACCGCAATACCACTCGGCAAGGTCAGGCGGCGCAGGATGTGACCTTGAGCCCCGGCCAGTGTACGCAGGTCAGCCACACCTTTACCTTTGCTGCAGACAGCATGGCGCAGGAAGACGACATCGTTGTTATCGCCTGGGCTCAGGAGGCTTTGGCTTCCGGAGGCGCCGACGTGTACCAGGCCGCGCAGCTGGCCTGGCCGATCCTCGG
>CAZCEX010000118.1:5201-9914 GCA_964497785.1 uncultured Thermoanaerobaculia bacterium
CTTCCGGAGGCGCCGACGTGTACCAGGCCGCGCAGCTGGCCTGGCCGATCCTCGGGCCCGATTTCTCGGTCGCTCCGGAGAGGCCAGGGGTCGGCCAGACCGTGCAGTTTACGGATCTGACCGTGGCCAACGGCCCCGTCGTCGAGAGTTGGACTTGGGACTTCGGGGACGGCGACACGAGCACATTGCAGGACCCGACCCACGGGTTCGACGCAGTAGGGTGTTACGACGTGACCCTGACGGTGACGAGCGATGTGGTGATGCCCCGAGCTATCACCAAGGGAGTGCCGGTTAGCCTGGCCGCGCCGACGGCCGCCTTTTCGCACGTGCCGAACGAACCCGACGTCGGCCAATCCGTGCAGTTCACAGACCTTTCGACCGGGGACTACGATTCGAGGGTCTGGGACTTCGGGGACGGCGATACGAGCACGGCGGAGAACCCGAACCACACCTACGCCACCAACGGCGAGCACGACGTGACATTGACCGTGACCAACGGCTGTGACACTGATCAGACCGTGGTTACGATCATGGTGTGTGAGACGGTTCCGCCGGTGTCGTATTGGACCCGCTCGGTGACGGGTACCGTTGAGGTCGGGCAGGGCATCTTCTTCTACGAACAGGCCACCCCTGATGAGGTGACGTATTTGTGGAATTTCGATGACGGTACGACGAGCACCGCGCGCAATGTCTACAAGTCCTTTGCGGCCTCTGGCTCATATGATGTGTCCCTGACGGTCAACAGCGGCTGTCTCGAAGATTACTACATGGAAACCGTCGATGTCTGTGAGCTTCCTACGGCGGCATTCTCGTCTTCGCCGGAAACTCCGGACGCCGGTGAGGTGGTGCATTTCACCGACGAGTCGACGGGCGGGGTTGTGGCCTGGGACTGGGACTTCGGTGATGGTCACAGCAGTACGCTCCAGAATCCGACCCATGCCTATGGCACCGGCGGCACCTTTACCGTCGCGCTGACTGTGAGCGAGGCTCTGGGCTGCACGGGGGATACGACCGGAACCGTTGAGGTCGTCGTCGTCGACCCGGATATCTTCGCGGACGATTTCGAAAGCGGCAACACATCGTCGTGGTCGAACGCCGTGCCGTAACCACGGTGATGATCGATTTTGGGGCGGTCTTCGGACCGCCCCTTTTTTCTGGATGCCCCGGGTCCTGGACAGTATCAAGGGAGTGGTTGTGAACATGCCTTCGGATTTGCAGACCTCGGGCGTGGTTTTTGATGTGCAACGCTTCTCGACCCGCGATGGTCCGGGAATTCGCACGACAGTTTTCTTCAAGGGCTGTCCGCTTCACTGCCCCTGGTGCCACAATCCCGAGAGCATCGCTCTCGAACCGGAAATGGCGGTCATCGAGAGCCGTTGTATTGCGTGCCTCGAGTGTGTGGCAGGCGATCCGATGGTTGAAAAGACCGTGGCCGGAGCGGTTGCCGACACCTTGGCGGCCGACGCCCCGCCTCGTGACCTCACGATCTGCCCAACTGGGGCACGAGAGGTCGTCGGGCGGTGGTGGACGGTGGCCGAGGTGCTGCAAACCATCCGCCGCGACCAGCTCTTTTACGACGGGTCAGGAGGGGGAGTGACCTTTTCCGGTGGTGAGCCGTTGGCGCAACCGCTGTTTCTCGAGCGGTGCCTCGAAGGGGCACGTGCAGAGGGCATCCACACCGCCGTCGACACATCGGGCAGCTGTTCGCAGGAGATCCTCCTGTCGATCGCGAGCTCGACGGACCTTTTCCTTTACGACCTGAAGCCCCTCGGGCTCAGTCTTCATCAGAGGCTCATCGGCGTGCCTTTTGCACAGGTGGTCAGGAACCTCGAGGCTCTGGCTGAGGCTCACCCGTGCATCTGGCTACGTATTCCGATCATCCCAGGGTATACGGACGACCCGGCCAGGCTCGAAGAAACCCGCCGACTTGCCACGCGGTTGCCGGCCGTTCGCAAGGTGAGCCTTCTGCCCTACCACCCCACTGGGATAGGCAAGTACGAAAGGGTGGGGCGCAGGTATGATCACGGAGAATTCGAGACGCCGACGGATGAGCGGTTGCGATCGATCGCGAGCGATTTCGAAGCGGCCGGCCTCGATGTCACGGTTGGAGGCTGAAGGATGAAGAGGCGAACAAAGAAATTACGTCGAGAGAGCCTCGATACGCCGCCGTCGATCTCCCCCGAAAGAGCTGAGCTGCTGACTGCCTTTTATGCCGACAACCACGGCCGCTACTCGGTGCCCGAGATGCGAGCTCGGGCCTTCCTCCACTTGTGTGAATACAAGACCGTCTATTTCGGCGACGACGAGCTGATTGTCGGTGAAAGAGGACCGGCGCCGAAGGTGGTTCCGACCTACCCCGAACTGACGTGTCATACCCTCGAAGATCTTCGCATCCTCAACTCGCGCCAGAAGACCTGGTATCGGGTTCCTCAGAGCTGTCTCGACGCCTACGAAAAAGATGTGGTCCCTTTCTGGCAGGGTCGGTCGATGCGCGAAAAGATGTTCGGCCTGCTGCCGCAGGAGTGGCACGACGCTTACGACGCAGGGGTGTTCACCGAGTTCATGGAGCAGCGGGCGCCCGGACACACCGTTCTCGACGACAAGATCTACCACAAGGGGCTGCTCGGATTTCAGGAGGACATCGCACGATCCGTTGCCGGGCTCGACCTCGAAGGTGACCCCGAGGCTCTCGACAAGAAGCAGGCTCTGACTGCGATGAGCATTTCGTGCGATGCGGTCATCCGGTATGCCGAAAGGCACGCCGAGAAGGCCGAGCAGATGGCGCACGATTCGACTGACGACCGCCGCCGTCGAGAGCTCGAGCAGATCGCCGTCGTTTGCCGGCAGGTGCCGGCAAATCCGCCGCGAACTTTCTGGGAGGCCTTGCAGTATTACTGGTTCTGCCACCTGGCAGTGATCACCGAGCTCAACGTCTGGGACGCTTTCAACCCGGGACATCTCGACCAGCACCTGGCGCCGTTTTATCGCCGGGAAATCGACAATGGAACGCTGACTCACGACGGGGCGCGTGAGCTGCTCGAGTGTCTCTTTGTCAAGTTCAACAACCACCCGGCGCCGCCCAAGGTTGGGGTCACCGCCGCCGAGAGCGGCACCTATACCGACTTCGCGAACATCAATCTCGGGGGCTTGCTGGAGGACGGCTCGGATGGTTCGAACGAGCTCACCCACCTCCTGCTCGAGATCATCGACGAGATGCACCTCCTGCAGCCGAGCTCGAATATGCAGCTGTCGCGCAAGACCCCGGAGAAAGTGCTCGATCACACACTGAGGGTGGTGCGCCAAGGCTATGGTTTTCCCTCGATCTTCAACGCCGACGCAGTCGTCGAGGAGCAATTGCGGCAGGGCAAGACTCTCGCCGATGCCCGCGCAGGCGGGTGTTCGGGCTGCGTCGAGGTCGGGGCCTTCGGCAAGGAGGCCTACATCCTCACCGGGTACTTCAACCTGGTGAAGATGCTCGAGCTCGCCCTGCACGACGGTCGCGACCCGCGCACAGGCAAGCAGCTTGGCCCACACACCGGGGAGGCGAGAGAGTTCGCCGCCTTCGACGATCTGTACAACGCCTTTGAGACCCAGCTGCGTCACTTCATCGATATCAAGATCCGAGGCAACCAGATCATCGAGAGGTTGTACGCGAAGGAGATGCCGGCGCCGTTCCTGTCGGTGCTCATCGACGACTGCATCAAGACCGGGCGCGACTACAACGCCGGCGGCGCTCGTTACAACAACACCTTCATCCAGGCGGTCGGTCTCGGGTCGATCACCGACAGCCTGGCGGCCGTGAAACGGTTGGTATTCGACGGCGAGGCGCTCTCCCTGCACGAGCTCGTATCGCACCTCGACCAGGACTTCGAGAGTATGGAGGCTCTGCGCCAGCGGCTCGTCAACCGCATGCCCAAGTACGGCAATGACGACGACGCCGCCGACGAGCTCATGCTGCGGGTCTTCGAAACGGCCTTCGCCGCCATCGACGGCAGGCCCAATACCAAAGGTGGCCACTATCGCGTCGAGATGCTGCCGACAACCTGCCATGTCTACTTTGGAGAGGTCTGCGGTGCGATGCCGGACGGCCGCAAAGCCGGGCTGCCGCTGTCGGAGGGCATTTCTCCGGTGCAGGGCGCCGACCGGATGGGACCGACCGCGGTGCTCTGTTCGGCAGGCAAGATGGATCACATCCGCACCGGTGGCACGCTGCTCAACATGAAGTTCACGCCGTCCCTGTTCGAAGGAGATGAGAACCTGCGCGGGATTGCCCAGCTCGTTCGCGGCTACTTCAAGATGGACGGCCACCACGTGCAGTTCAACGTCGTCGATGCCGGCACCCTGCGCGCGGCGCAGACCGACCCGGAGCAATACCGTGACCTCATCGTGCGCGTTGCCGGCTACTCGGACTACTTCTGCGACCTCTCGGAGGCACTGCAGGAGGAGATCATCATGCGAACCGAGCATAGCGAGGTATGAGGAGCGTGGGGGTTCGACAGACGATTTTATTGCACGGAGGCCAGAACGCGTTACATCCCCGAGAGGTGTTCGCGGCCTCCGTACAACAGAATCGATAACCGACGGGTCGGGGACGCGTCGGTTGGGAAGGGAGGATGGATGAAAGGGCTCACGGTGGTTGGTGCTGGCCTGCTCGCGATGGGTTGTGCCGCCAAACCCACGGTGACCGAAAAGAAGGCGAGCGTGGCGGAGCCG
>CAZCEX010000119.1:0-9882 GCA_964497785.1 uncultured Thermoanaerobaculia bacterium
ATGGTCGGGGAGCGGGGGGCCATCGAATGCCTCGTGCGTTTGGCAGACGCACTTGGCTGTCTTCCTCTGATCAATGAGGGCCCGAGCGTGCTCCTGTCCGGTGTCGAGGAGAGCGACGTTGGCCGAACGTGGGCGGCTCTGGACTGCCGGCCGATCTGGGCTGGAGACGACGCACTCGAGATATCGGCAGCGGGTGGGAAGGGCGCCTCACCAGGTTCGCAAAGGCGCCTCTCCGGATCGTGGGCCGTGGCCGAGCTGCCGAGCGGTCAGGGCGTCGGCCGGTGGGCATTCGAGAGCACTGGCCTGGACCCGGAGAATGGCCTTCGCCTGGTGTACGAGGCAGGATCCGACTGGACCCTGATGGGTGGCGAGGGCAGGGGTGAGGTCATCCCGGAGATCGTCGATCCCCATGAGCTCGCCGTGCACGGCGTTGGCGTGGCTCGCGTGCCGGGGTGGCTCACCCTCGATCTCGATTGTGAAGGTTCGCCCGGGGCCGTTCTGGTCAAGGCGCTCGCCCGTGAAGCTGAGCGCGTGGGCACAGTGCTTTGGATTCCGGGAGTGACCAACAGGAGCCTGCCATTCGTCCTGCGCCTCGGTGGCCGGATCTGGGTCGATGGGCCGGCGGTGCCGGAGATCTGACCCGCATCGAGGGTACCCCCACAGATCCTTCGATGCTCACCGCAGCGGCGTGAATTTGAAACGCAAAGGCGCGAAGCACGGAAAGAAAACGCAAAGTCCTTTTAATGAAACCTTTGCGATCTTGGTCATAGTCTGATGGTCCAGGAAGACAGCTTCCCCGCCTCAGATTTCGAGATTCGCGGTCAGATGGCGCTCTTTCACATCTTCTCTGACAGTTTTGAATCTGGGGACATCTCCGCGTGGCAGTAGGCAGTCGCTGCGCACGCCACGGCTGAAACGGTGTGGCTCACTCGTGTCGCAAAGCTTCAATCGGATTGAGGTCGGCGGCGCGAAGGGCGGGGTAGAGGCCGGAAGCGAGACCGACGGCGACGGCGACCCCTGAGGAGAGCAATACCGACCACAGAGTGACCACGGTGGGCCAACCGGCAGAAGCGGCGACGAGCTTGGCGATGGCGATGCCGACCACGATACCGGCGATTCCACCGGCGACGCTGATCGTATAGCTCTCGACCAGGAACAGGTTGCGAATATCTCGACGGGTTGCGCCCACCGCTCGGCGGATGCCGATCTCTCGCGTACGCTCGAACACCGTTGCGAGCATGATGTTCGCGATGCCGATGCCGCCGACGAGCAGCGATATCCCGGCGATCGCTCCCATGACGATGGAGAAAAGCCGCTGCGTGCGACGGCTCTGTTCGAGAAGCACATCTGGGACCACCAGCTCGTAGTCGTCGACGCCGCCGTGCAAGCGGTCGACGAGCTCGCCGACCATGGTGGCGGTAGCACGGGGGTCTGCGCCGGCGTCCAGCCGCAGGACGATCTCGTCGAGGGGCGCCTCCAGGGGAGGTCGATCGAGCTTGCGAAGGGTGGTCGTCACCGGCAGGTAGATCGCGCGGTCGGTGGCGCCAACTGCAACTCCCTGGACCGCGGTGGCGCCGCTGCTGCCTCCGAGGACGCCGACCACTTCGAGCCACAGGTCGTTGACCTTGAGCTCCCGGCCGAGCACCGAGTCGATGCCGAAGAGCTCACGGCGTATGGTTTCGCCGATGACGCACACCTGGGCGTGGGTGAGCTCGTCACGATGATCGAAGAAACGGCCCTCGGTGATGCTCAGACTCGTCAGGCCCGCGTAAGAGGAGCTGACCCCTTGCGCCGTTGCTTCGATCGTGATGCCGTCGGCGAGCACCGTGTAGGGATCGATCTCGACTCGCAGACATGCCTGCTCGATTCCCGGGACCGCATCCAGAGTGGCCTCGGCATCTCGTGGCGACACCCCGGGAGATATCGTTCGCGCCTCCTCGAGCTGGTCGTCTCGCATCTCGATATCGCGCAGGATCAGGTTGCGCACGCCGAGGCGTTCGATCATCTCCATTGCCTGGCGCTCGGCGCCTTCACCGATCGACAGCATGGCGATCACAGCGCCGACGCCGAATACGATACCGAGCATGGTGAGGCCGGTGCGCAGTGGGTGGCCCAACAGGTTTGCCGCTGCGCTCCGCAAGATATCGAGCAGGTTCATGTGGCGTCCCCGAACCCCGGGCCGGCAGGCTCTGTTCCGGAGTCTTTGCCGCCGCCGTCCATCGTTGTCAGGATCGGATCTCGAAGCGCGATTTCGTCTCCGGCTGTGAGTCCCTCCACGATGGCGACCCTGCCCAGGGCGGAGGGGCCGAGTTCTACCGAGACCTCCTCGAAAGCGTTGCCGTTGCGCCGCCAGACAATCGGGGCGCCGTCGACGGTGCCGACCGCTTGCCGGGGTACGGTGATGGCTTCCTCGAGGTCGGCGACGACGACTTCGGCCCGGACCCTGGCGCCAGGCTTCATGCGCTCTTGATCACATCGATCGAGTTTGAGCACAGCGCGGAAGTACTGCACGGGCACCCTGCGGTTGCGTCGTTGGGCGATCGGGTCAACGTTCTCCACCGTTGCGGCGATCGGCTCCTCCGGGTAGGCCTCCACGATAACCGTTGCCGTTTGGCCCTGTGCGAGTCCACCGGCATCAGCCTCGAGGACGAAGACCTCGGCCTGCATCTCACCGAGATCGGGGATCTTCGCGAGCGGGCGCCCCGGCCAGACGGTGTCACCGACCTCTAGGGTTTCGCCATTCCAGTTTGTCTCGAAGATGACGATGCCGTCGTGAGGAGCGACGACCTCGAGGGCTGCCAGACCCCGGTCAGTCTCCTCGATCATGATCTCCGCCTTGTGGCGTTCGAGCTCGAGCAGCTGCAGCTGGGCTTCGGAAAGCTTGTCGCGAACCTCCTTCGACGTTCGGGAATGCTCCGCCTTGTGCTCGGCGAGCTCGGTGTCGATGCGAGATCCGGTGACCTCGAGCCGGGAGTAGACCGTGGAGTCGGTGGTCTGGAAGGTGCGGGCGTTCACGAGCTCGGCTTCAGAAATTTCGGCGTCTCGATCGAGCTTCGACAGCTCGACCTCGCGGTCTACGACGGCACGGTCGATCTTGCGGCTGCCAATGCTTCGATTGGTGAGTCCGTCCTCTCGTTCGGTGACCAATTGTGTAGGATCGAAACGAATGACCACGTCGCCTGCCTCAACGCGGCTGCCGTTCGGGATGCGCCACGCGACCTCGAGAGGGCGACGGACCTCGATCGGTGTGGTCAGCGGAGTACTGCGCACCGCCTCGAGCACCCCCTCGGCGGTGACCCGGACTTTGAAGGGACCATTTTCTACCGTCATCGTCGGCACCACGACTCTCGAGCAGCCGCCGAGAACAAACACGCCTGCAACGACCACGGCGGCGAACAGGTCGCCGAAAATCAAACTGAACCGGCGGCGCACGACAGTCAACGCGTCTCCCCCCCGAGGGCTACTCGATGGCCTTCTTCGATGCCGTCGAGAACCTGCACCCGTTCCCGATTGAATTGCCCGAGCCGAACCGGTGTGGCTTGCCAACTAGCAAACCGCCGAACATCGACCACCGGCCCTTCGGGGGTCAAACGCACGGACTCTATCGGAATCGTGATCACATCTTCGATGACCAACGTCTCGATAATTCCCCTGAAGCGCATTCCGGGGCGCATCAGCTCGGCGTCGGTTGCGTCGAGCCCGATCACGACGCGAGCTACCTTGACGGGGTTGCGCCACGAGCGAACCTGGATCGCTCGGCTGAGGGATTTCACCGATCCGGTGTGCTCGACGTCGGGGTGGGCGTCGAGCCGCAGCGTGACCCTCTGGCCGACGCGAACCCGGCCGACCACCGCCTCTTCGACCTCGCCATCACATTCCATGAACTCGAGGTCTGGGATTTCAATGACCCGGTCGGCCACCCAACAGGTGTCGCCGACCTTCTTCTTGTCACCCGACCAGCGGCGCATGACGTAGACGACGAGCCCGGCGCGCGGAGCCAGACGCGTCATCCGTGCGATGGCATCCTCAAGATGGGCCACCGCTGCACGGTAACGATCGACGTCAGAGCGCAACATCTCCAAACGTTTCAGGCTGGCTCTCTGCGAAGCCTCGATGCGGCGGCGCACACCCGCGACCTCGAGCTCGGCCAACTCGAGGTCGAGCCCGGCTTTCTCGATCTCGATCGAAGAGAAAAGCTCCCCCGGCGGTTGGGCGTTCATACGCGCCAGACGCAGAGAGGCATCGGACCGGGCGATGGCCAGTGCATCGTCGGCTTTTCGAACCCGGAGGTCGATCTCTTGTTTGGCGACCTCGGCCTGTGCCGAAGCAAGCTCGGCTCGGGCTGAACGGAGCCTTTGCGCGAGCTCTGAAGTGTCGAACGCCAGCACCGGCTGGCCGGCTTCAATCCGTTCGCCTTCGGGCGCCATCATCGAGATCTTGAAGCGCCAGATGTTCGGAACCGCCGGCGGTCCCAGGATCTCCGACGACACGGCACGCAAGGTGCCGCTGACTTCGACGCCGAGCACCAGCTCGCCGCGGTCGGCCACCGCCGACGCTCGGTCGTCTCCTGCAAGCGCCGAGAGAGCCAGCCAGATCAATGGTGGCGTGACGGCACCGACAGTTAACCAGCGAAGACGGCGTTTCATGCACCATCCTCTTTCGCCGCACGCAGCCGGGTTCCGACATCGAGGCCATCGAGCAGCACGCAATCGACGGCGTCACAGGCGCCCAACTCGACGTTCTGCCAGCCGGCAAACGTATGAGCCCGGGCGCCGTCGGTGGTGATCTCGAGCGCAGCGCGCGGCACCAACAGCACACCGTCGTACTGTTTCAGGGGAGCATCGACCCGTACCGACATGCCGGGCACGAGGGGTAGGTCCGACGGCGTGTGATCGAGGTCGATGGTGACCTCGAACCCTCGCCTCAAAGACCCCCATCTCAGCTCCTCGGCGAACAGCGCGATAGAGACCACACGTCCTTCGATCTCGAGTTCGGGGTAAGCGTCGACGGTGCACGACACCTGTTGGCCGGTGCTGATGAGGCCGTCGTCGACGTCGCTCAAAGCCGCCGAGACCTGGAGTTGGCTCAGGTCCGGCAGAGAGACCACCGACAGCCCGATCCACACTGTATCCCCGGGTTGCAGCCGACGCCCCTGTCGCGGATTGTCGGCGAGCACGGCGATGCCGTCCCTTGGCGCCACCAACTGCAGAGCACCGATCGCGGCTTCAGCCTCTTCGAGCCGGCGTCGCACGCGGCCGAGCTCGAGCTCGCGGATTCGGGTTTCGCTTTCCATGCCAGCCTGTGAGGAGCGCAGGTCGTCGAGAGACTTCGCGTGTTCGGCACCGGCCCGTTTCAGGGCAAGCCCGACCTCGGCGTGCTCGAGGCGACTTTGCAGACCTTCGGGAACCGCCGCGTCGAGCTCGGCCTTTCGCAAGGTGATCCGTGCCCGTTCCACTGCCAGATGGGTCTCTTCGAGCAATGCTGCCCCGTCCGCTCGCGCCTGCTGGAGGGCCTTTTCGGCCCGGTGCACCTCGGATCGGCTGCTGTCGAGATTGCTCACAAATGACGAGTTGTCGAACTCGGCAAGGACATCCCCGGTCTTGACCTCACTACCGTCCTCGACCAGGCGTTGCAGCTGGACTCTCCGCTCCGGGGTCTGAGGCACCCGCAGCTGAATCGACTCGGCTGCCACGAGCTCTCCCGACATCAACAGCCGTGGGCTCAGTGTGCCTTGACGAATGCGGAGGTCGCCCACGTCGTCGCCGGTCTCATCGCCGACGCCGCAAGCGCCCAGAAACAGCAACGCTACGAGTCCACACGCGGCTCGAGTAGCAACCGGGTACGCACGTATGAAAAAAACCGAATATCGCATCAAGGAGACATAGAGATTGTACTCGTTGCGCCTCGATGTGTCAGGAGCCCAAATCCACTATGGATTTTGGGTTGTTCATCTTTGACTCGTACCACCATGGGGTTTTCACTCATTTCGGCATCGGCTGGCCGGGTAGGGTGTGCGACGTGAACACCAAAGGGTTGCCCCAGCGGGCCAACGTGAATTGTTTTGACAACATCGTATCCGGCATCGAGTCCGGTGACGTGTCGGCTTGGTCGATCTCCAGCGGAGTAGTGGAAGAGATCGTGGCAGTAGTCTCCCCCTCTGGAGACAAAATGCTGGTCGGGTTCGAGGTCGATCTGAGCTGGGCCGGTCGTGCCCAGGTGGTTGCGCTGTCGCCCGAGAACGAAGAAGTGTTGCGGCTTGAGCTGGTCAATCAACCGGGCCAAATGAACGTGGCCATGGCGTCGAGGCTCGATGACGGCACCTGGGTGTTGACCGAACCCACATTGGTAGTGGGCCGGACAGTGGTGGTCGAAGTTGAGTGGTCGAGCTCATCAAGTCCTGATTCGAAGAACGGCGAGGTCTACCTTACGGTGGACGGTGCGTTTGTAACGTGGTTGACCGATCTCGATACCGATCTGCAGCGGGTGCGCAGAGTTCTAACCCGAAGCCGGGGTGTCCCCACAAATTAGGTTCATGCCCACCGCAGCGGCGTGAGTATGAAACAACACCGTGCGAAGGTCCCGCCGATCACTCGTTGGTCGCGCACGTCGGCCGGCTTTGTTCCCGGCGTCTCCTGCGGCGGCACTTGCCGAAGCCAACACCACGTCCTGGACGACGGTGGGCGAGCCCTGCCTGAGCCACGTCGCGCCGCAGTCGGGCGTGTGTACGATTTGGCGTTGCCGTCAGCCGGTTCGCCCACCACCCAGCCGCTGTGGTTTCGGGCCCTTTGGGAGCCGGAAGACGAAGGGTATTCCGAGGATGCCGAACAGGGCGCAAGCAAGAAATGCCTGTCGCATACCGACGGTGTCGGCCAGGGCGCCGACGAGGACCACGGCGACCGCCCGCCCGACGAAGTTCAGAGCCATGTAGCTGCCGTTGGCCAGGGCGCGGTTCTCCGGGAAGCTCTCCAGAACCGCTGCCATGATCACCGGTGTCGCCATGAGGCCTGCGAAGCCGAGGCCCAGCAAGAGTGGAATCCGGCCCCAACCCGAAACGTATACAAAACCGACCATGAGCGCAGGGGTGGTCAGCAGGGAGATCGCAAGCACCTTCCTCCTCCCGAGTTTGTCGCTCGCGGAGCCGCCGGTGAGCGCACCGGCTACGCCTGCCGCCTCGAGCACTGAGAGGGAGGCGCCCGCCAGCCAGAGGCTGAGGCCCTCCTCCCGAAGGTAGACCGGGAGGAAGGTGGTGAAGGCAGCCATCATGACAGCCCGGGAGATCACAATGCCGGTCAAAGGCAGGAAGAAGCCCCGCACGGACCGCCACATATCGCCACCGCCCACCACCCGGGCCTGCGCCGCCGGTTCCGGTTTCGCGCCACGCATCCCGGACGCGAGCAGTGCAGACGCTCCAAGGCCGCCCACCATGAGCCACGGCAGCCCGGCCAGCCCAAGGGTCGCGATGGCGCTGACCAGGACGATGGGTCCGATAGTCCGTCCGAGCTCGCCTCCTACCATCCAGAAACCCATCCCGAAGCCGAGACGCCGTCCGGAGAACCGGCCCGTCACCACCGGCGCGAGAGAGTGAAGAACGGCAGACGAGATCCCGGCCGCCACCAGGAGCGCGGCGATGACCCTGTAGCCCGGGGCGACGCCCAGCAGACACATGCACGCCGCCGTCACCGCCGGGGTCAGGATGACCAGGGCCCGAAGGTCCCGTCGATCCCCCAGGTGACCAATGAGTGGCTGTATCAACGAAGGCCCCTGGAGGAAGACGGCGAGCAGGCCGGCCTCGGCCTTGGCCAGGGAGAGCTTCTCGATGAAGACGGGCAGCAAGGGGGGCAGGAAGGAGCTGTAGGTGTCATGCGCCGCGTGGGCGGCGGCGATGGTCGCGACCTTTGCGGGCTGCGGGGCGGGTGACGAACCGCTATCGGTGCTCTTCGACAACTCAGTCTCCAAACGAATACTGTGTCCTTGCTGTCTACTGTGGCAGCACGGTGGTCGGGTCGCTGGTGATATTGTCCAGCACCGAGCCGTAGCATGTGAACAGGCCGCCCGCGGTCTCGGACCAGACATCGACGTAGGCCGCCACGACCTCGGCGCCATCCCCGAAAACGTGATTGACCTGGATGTTTCCGTAGGGCGGCAGGGTCACCTCACCGGTACCGAGGGAGACGCCGTCGGAGCCGAATAGCTCGTAGCCGATCAGGTTCTCGGCGTCGGTGGCGTTCATGATGCCGAGGTTCGAGCGGTAGTCGTCATCCTCGGTCATGAAAAGGATGCGTACCGGGTCGAATTCCCCGTTCAGCTGTCTGGTGTGGTATCCGGGGATGCCTTGCCCGAAGGTACCGTCATCGGTCAGGTTGTAGGTCCGGCTCATGATCAGGGCATCGTCGCTGTTGCACATTACGACCAGTGCGCCCAAACCTGAGTCCAGGCCGAAAACCCTCGAGAGCACGTTCCCGTGGCGCATGCTCATACTTGCTCCGAGAGTGAAGGTGTCGGAGATCAGCCCGTTCTCCCCGTTCGTGCCACGTTCCACGAACATCATCTCGTAGGTCATCATTGTCGTGCCGGCGTTGTTGATCTCGAGATCGGTGACGAAGGAGGCGCCCTCGGCGCCCTCGGCCAGCGCTGCGGCGGGAATGACGTAGGTCTGGTCGAGGAACCCCGAGACCATCGAGATCCCCCACAGATTAGCGCCCCCGGGGAAGTCCTGTTGCCCCCAACTATTCCCGCCGTCCTGGGTGTGTACGATGACGCCGGGTGGTCCTCTCAAACCGGGACCGACTGCCCAGACGACCTCGGGAGCGATCGCGCTGACGTCCATGATGAAGTGGCCGGTCGCCGGCACCGGCCCCCGCGGGACCCAAGTCTCTCCGCCGTCCTGCGTGAAACGCATGCTGTCCATGTCCTCAGCGACCCACACCGTGTTCGCGTCAAGCGCACAGACCTCGTTCGCATCCTGAAATCCCCCAGGTGCGTCTTCATCCTGTCGATACCAGTTACGGCCGCCGTCTCGGGTATGGTAGATAATAAAGCCGCTGCCCCCTACCGCCCACACAGTATTGGCATCGACGGCGCTGATCCCGAGGAAATGACTGTCCAGCGGCAACCCGTTTGCGGACCCTTGCATTTCCCACGTATCGCCGCCGTCGGTGGTATGAAATATGACGCCTTCGCCATCAACCGGCTCGCCCGACACCCACGCAGTGCTTTCATCCAAGGGGGCCAGACCTTGAACCTGACTCGCCAGAACCTCCCCTCCGTCGATCCGGGTCCAGGTCTCGCCGCCATCCAGGGTGCGCAGGACGGTGCCCTCAAACCCTACCGCCCATACGATACGAGCATCGACCGCCCTGACCTTCAGGAGCTGGACGTCGGGTATCTCGCCCGCTGCGCCCTGCCTTTCCCACGTCATTCCGCCGTCCCTGGTGTGAAGGATGGTGCCGAATCCCTGATCCTTATCCCCAACTGCCCAGGCGGACCGTACATCGACGGCACTGACCGAGGCCAACATCACGTCCGGGACGACGGTGGGCGAGCCTTGCCTCAGCCACGTCGCGCCGCCGTCGGACGTGTGTACGATTGTGGCGTAGCCGTCAGCCGGTTCGCCCACCACCCAGCCGCTGTGGTTCTGGGCCCAGGCGGTGGAGCACGGGTTCATTGCCACAACAAAAAGGGGGAGTGTCATCAGAAAGACGATGTGCCTGGAAAAAGCGACAACGAAAGGCCTCATATTCACGACTTCACCTCCATTGTAGAACTCTGACGATGACCCGAACCCGAACTTCTTCGCCATTGGGCGCCGATACTTTCGAGGCTCTGACCTCCACTTTATCAACCAAGGAGCTGGAACATCGTCACCACCGTGACCGCGGCCGC
>CAZCEX010000120.1:0-9786 GCA_964497785.1 uncultured Thermoanaerobaculia bacterium
CGGGCACGCTCGACGCAGATCGGATGACCTGATCCGCCAGGCACCTCATCGGCGCCGGGATGTTACTGGCGAGTTGGATCGCCGCTGCAGCTGCCTCGATGGCTACTTTGTGCGCCAGGAGGCCGCGGTGCTTGTTGATCGTAACGTGGTGCATGGTTTCCTCCGGTTCGTTCATGCACCTCCCCAAGCTGCTGAGGCCGCCGCTGTCAAGGGACCACCAGTCTTGGTGAATCCTCAACTAACTACCCTTGACCGCGGCGGATTCGGCAGCTATGCCACCCCTATGAACGAACCGGAGGAAACCATGCCGTCGTGGGACCAATGAATCAGCGGCCGGAGCAGCGTCAGACTCGGTGACGGCCACGGTGGCAGTGACTGAACCAGGTTCAGCGTCAGGATCAGGGGCAGCGCCCGCGGCAACGGACACCGCCACGGCCGCTGCCACGGGCTCGGCTCGATGACGATGAGGATGAAGATTGGGAGGTGGCAGACCCTGGGGGCGGCGTCAGAAGCTCGGGCTCGGTAACGGGCACGGGCTCGGAGACGGCCGCTGTTTTCTGTCGCAGATCCGCCACGTCGTGTGAGGCAGAAACGTCGCAGCCTGGCCTCTGAGAGACTCGGGGATTTGACGAAAATGAAACTCTCCCTCAGGATGGCCCAATGACATCTCAGACCAGCGTCATCCGTCAGTTTCCCGGCGCCTTCTGGGCCGCCAACGCCATGGAGATCTTCGAGCGCATGGGCTGGTACGGGTTTTATGCCGTATCGACGCTCTACCTGACCGGGGCGGTGGCCGACGGTGGGCTCGGTTTCTCCTCCCAGGACCGGGGGGTCATTCAGGGGATCGCCACCTTTTTCCTCTACCTGTTCCCAGCCGTCTTTGGGGCCCTTGCCGACCGCTACGGTTACCGGGCGATGTTCTTGTCGTCGGCGGTCGTGATGACCCCGGCGTATTTGCTCTTGAGCTTGCCGCGGACCTTCTGGGCATTTCTCGGCGCCTACTTTCTCGTCGCGGTCGGTCACGGAATGTTCAAGCCGGTGGTGATCTCGACGGTCGCAAAATCGACGGACGAGAAGACCGGATCGGTCGGCTTCGGCATCTTTTACATGATGGTCAACATCGGCGGTTTTCTCGGTCCGATCGTGGCCGGCGTGGTGCGCGGCTGGAGCTGGGACCTGGTGTTTTACGCGTCGGCGTCGTGGATCGTCGTCATGGCCCTGGTCTGTATGGCCTTTTACAAGGAGCCGCAGAGGGACACCGAAGCCGAGAGTCAACGGTCGCTGGCGGAGGTCTTCCGCGGCATGGTGGAGGTCGTCGGCAACATGCGCTTCTTCCTCCTCGTCGCCGGCCTGCTGGTGGTTCTGGTGATGGGTTCCAAGTGGTGGGACTTCAAGCTCGTCGGCCTGGTGGCAACGGGCTGGATTGGCGGCAATCTTGTGCTCGATGCCGTGCTTCGGGCCGGGCGGGGCGACGGTAAAGACCGACCGTGGTTTCTGCAACCGATGGCTATCGGCGAGGGAAAGTACCTGTTGTTCCTCCTGCTGATGGCGGGTTTCTGGGTCAGCTTCAACCAGATCTTCATGACGCTGCCGGAGTACATCCGTGATTACGTCGATACCACCGATCTCATCACCAGCTTCGGACCGATAGCCAACTGGGTGACGAGCTGCGCTCAAGGCCTCGGTTTCGATACGACCAACTGGTCCCGCGCCGTGCTCGAGCACGGCCAGGTCAAACCCGAGCACCTCATCAATCTCAACGCCCTCGGCATCATCTGCTTCCAGCTGCTCATCGCCTATCTCTCGCGCAAGATCTCTCCGCTGACCAGCATCATTGCCGGCGTCGTCGTGACGATCGCCAGCTTCCTCGTCTACCTCGCGGGCGCCACCGGCTGGGTCGTCGTGTCGGCGCTCCTCGTCTTTTCGGTTGGCGAGATGATGGCGAGTCCGCGCTCGAAGGAGTATGCCGGTCGCATCGCGCCTCCGGAGAAGGTCGGCATGTACATGGGTTACTTCTACTGGTGTGTAGCCCTCGGCAACCTCTTCGGGGGTCTGCTGTCCGGGGTGGCTTACCAACACTATGGTCCGCAGGGCGTCAACCGCCCCGACATCATGTGGATCCTCTTCGCTTTGCTCGCAGCCACAACCGCGATTTCGCTCGTTTTCTACAACAAGTGGGCAGGACCGAGTAGCGCAGAGGCCTGACAGCCAGAGTCGCCATGACGGTGTTGGCGCCTCTGCCCTACTCGGTCCTGGCTATCAAGAAACCTGACATCTCCGTAACAAAAGCTGACGGCCTTTGTCGCGAATCACACGGGAAGAAACAGCGCGTCGAGACCGTTCTCGACACAATGCGGTCAACAGCAGCAGTTGTCCGTTGTCAGTTTCCTCTCCACTTCTATGGCATGATGATTGCTGAGTAGCGGATCAGGAGGGAGCAACTGCCGACATGTTGTTGTCGAAAGACCCCAACCAGCCACTTGCCAGACGTTTCAAGATCTACACCGCGGTGGGAGTCCTGACTGCCATCGCCCTCGGACCCTTGGCTCTCACCGGAATCGTCAATCTCTCTCAGTTTCGGCAGGCTTACCAGGCCAGAGTCACCGATCACTTCGAGGCGATGATTCGGCAACACGGACAGACGATCGATTCTTTTCTGACCAGTCGCCAGAGCGACATCAGAGTGCTTGCGCGGGAGCACAGCGTCGATCAGTTGACTGATCCCGATTTTCTACGGCGGCAGTTGAGCCTGCTCCGCGAGGAGTACCACGGCGCCTTCGTTGATCTCGGGGTGGTCAACGATGACGGGATCCAGATCGCCTATGCCGGTCCGTTCAACCTCCTGATGGCCGACTACTCGGCTGCCGAATGGTTTGCCACGGCACGGGGCAAAGAGCAGTTCGTGAGCGATGTCTTCGCCGGCCTCCGTGGAACGCCGCACTTCATCGTCGCCGCTTCCCGCGACACCGGGGACGGACACCTCACCGTCAAGGCCACGATTGATTTCGAAGCATTTAACTCGCTGGTCAAGAACATCCGTATCGGGCGCACGGGATTCGCCTTCATCTTCAATCGCCAAGGGGAGTACCAGACGACACCGAGATTTGATGTCGCGATGGATCGATTCCCCTACGTGGACGTGCTCGAAAACCGATTGCGAGCCGACCAGGTGGTGACGGTGGAAGGGGTTGATCCTCACGACCGGCGGTCTTTCTTCACCCTGGCGACGCTCAAAGGAGGCCATTGGTTTCTGAGCTATCAGCAGCAGCGTCAGGATGCTTTGTCCAGTCTGCGTCAGGTTCAGACGGTTGCGGCAACGGTGTTTTTCATGGCGGCGGTGATTACCATCGTGGTCAGTTATTTCGTAAGCCGCAACCTGGCTCTGCGTCTCGCCGAAACAGACCAGCGCCGCCGGATCATGAGCGAGAAGGTCATCGAAACCGGCCGCCTGGCGTCGATCGGCGAGCTCGCCGCAGGCATCGCGCACGAGATCAACAACCCGGTGGCGATCATGGTCCAGGAGGCTGGGTGGATCGAAGACCTGCTCGGCGACGACGATACCGACGAGGCAGAGACGCGATCGGAGATCGAACGCGCAGTGCGCCAGATCCACACTCAAGGAGAGCGCTGCAAGGACATCACCTACAAGCTCCTCAGCTTCGCACGCAAGACCGATCCGGCGGTGCGCGAGGTGGACCTCAACGCCCTGGTCGAAGAGGTCCTGGGTCTGATGAGCCAGAAGACGCGCTACGCAAATGTGGTCATCGAATCCAGCCTGGCGCCCGGTCTCCCGCCGCTGTCGGCTTCTCCATCCGAGCTCCAGCAGGTTCTGCTCAATCTGGTCAACAACGCGGTCGACGCCATTGGGCACCGTGGAGGAACCGTGACGATCTCCACCCAGCGCGAGGGTGACGAGGTTGCCTTGCGTGTCAGTGATACCGGCGAGGGGATCGCTGAGGCCAACCTTCCGCGAATCTTCGACCCCTTTTTCACCACCAAGCCGGTGGGCCAGGGCACGGGCCTCGGCCTGTCCATCTGCTACGGCGTGGTCGACAAGCTGGGGGGTCGAATCGAGGTCGAGAGCGAGATCGAGGTTGGCACGACCTTCACCGTCATTCTGCCATTGAGCACCGCCGGGCATGCGGAGGGGCGGACGGGCAGAGAATCATCATCAAGAACGACAGGAGCACAACAATGATTGGTAACATTTCGGTTTTGCTTGTCGATGACGAGGAGGCCTTCGTTCAGGCGCTCGAACGCCGTCTGAACAAGCGCGGGTTCAAGGTATCCACCGCATACGGAGGCACCGAAGCCCTCGAGAGACTCGACGCCGGGGGGGCAACTGGTTTGGATGTTGTAGTCCTCGACGTCAAGATGCCGGGAATGGACGGCCTCGAAGCACTCGAGACCATCAAGGATGAACATCCCTTAGTCGAGGTCATCATGCTGACCGGCCACGCCACGGTGGAGTCAGCCATCGAAGGAATGAAGCGGGGAGCCTTCGACTACTTGATGAAGCCGTGCGACATGGATGTCCTCACCGAGAAACTCACCAACGCGGCCACCAAGAAACGCCAACACGAGGCCAAGATTCTCGAGGCTCGGGCGACCCTGATCGCCATCCGCCGGGGGGACTGAGGCAACGTCATGTCTGCAGGCGAAGAACCGATCCGTGTTCTCCTGGTCGATGACGAGGTCGGCTACCTCGAGGTGCTCAAGAAAAGGTTGAGCTTGAGGGGTTTCGTGATCTCCACCGCGCGGTCGGGTGCCCAGGCGATACGTGCGGTACGTCAGCAGGACTTCGAAGCAGCTGTGCTCGACCTCAAAATGGAAGACATGGACGGCATCGACGTGCTCAAGGTACTCAAAAAGATGCTGCCGTCGCTGCAGGTGATCATGCTGACCGGGCACGGCTCGGAGGAGGCCGCTCGAGACGGCATGGCCAACGGCGCATTCGACTATCTCATCAAACCGATCGGGCTCGGCAGATTGATCGAAACGATCAACGCCTCTGTGGCCGCTATGGCCAACCGGGATTGAAACAGCGGGCTCGTGAATCATCATGAATATCAGAACGAAATGGGAAGCGTTGAAGCCCATTCACAGGGGGGGGATCACACCGTGAGTCTATTCAAGGAAATGGGGGAGTTCATGACGGCGGCCGCCCGCGCTCATGCGGCGTGGGAGCTCGATGTCTCCCGGACGGTTCTGGGCAGCCCCAGGCGACTTATCGTCCTGGTGCTGTTGATCGTGCCGATATTTGTCGTCGGTGCCAGTTACTCACAGCAGATCGTTGACGGCGCGGGCGTTCTGCTGCCAGGGGGTCTGCCGGACATTCTGGGGGGGAAAAAGGCATACAGTCCGGCCTTTTACTCGACGGGGATCTTTCTCGCCTCGATCGCAATCGGATTGTGCGCGGGCCTGATCACCGGTTGCATCGGGGCCGGCGGTGGCTTCATCATCACGCCGGCTCTGATGTCTGCCGGTATCAAGGGCATTTTGGCGGTAGGGACCGACCTCTTCCACATCTTCGCCAAGGCGATCATGGGCAGTGTGATCCACCGTAAGCTCGGCAACGTATCGGTGCCGCTGGCAATGACCTTCCTGATCGGCGCCATGGGAGGCGCCACTATCGGAGGCATGATCAACCGTTGGCTCTATGAAATCAATCCGGTGCTCTCGGACGCCTTTATCACCATCATCTACTCGGTGATGCTCGGCGGCCTCGGCGCGTATGCCCTGCTCGATTACCTGAGAGCGCGCAAGGCCACCGGCGGGCAATCTTCGGGCGCCCACGGTGTTAGCGACGAGGGCGCTGACCTCGGTTCGTTGCCCAAGAAGCTGCAGGCGATCAACGTGCCGCCGATGATCACCTTTGACCAGAACCTGGTGCCGGGCGGCCGGCGCATCTCTGCCTGGTTTCTGATCGTTTCCGGCTTCATAGTCGGTTTTGCGGCAGCGATCATGGGTGTCGGCGGTGGGTTCTTGACCTTCCCGATCTTCGTCTACACCCTCGGCGTCTCGTCGATGACGACGGTCGGTACCGATATCTTCCAGATCGTCTTCACCGCAGGCTACGCGTCCATCAGCCAGTACGCCATCCACGGCTTCATCTTCTACACGTTGGCGATGGGCATGCTCATCGGCTCGCTGCTCGGCGTGCAGATCGGCGCCATGGTCACCCAGGTGGTCAAGGGCATCACCATTCGCGGTTTTTACGCCATGGCGGTGCTCGCCGGGTTCATAAACCGCTTTTTCGCTCTGCCCGGGAAGTTGGCGGAACTCGAGGTCATCTCGCTGTCCAAAGGCACCATTGAAATCCTCGACGGAATCGGCAACTGGGCGTTCTTCCTGGTCATTGGTGGCTTCGCCGTGTGGGTCATCTGGACGTTCATCGCCGCCACCGGCAAGCTGCGTGGGACGGAGGTGTCATGATGGCCGGCTTCAATACTGGCAAGCTCATCATCGGGTTGGTCCTTTTCGGCACGTTCGTCGCCGTCCTGGTGGCCATCTTCATGCCCCTGATCGACGGACACAATACCCTCAACTACCTCGACAACCTCTACAACTCGATCTCCAAGGCCTCGGCCAACTACTTCCCCAAGGTCCATCACCTCATCGAGGAACATCCCGGCGAAGCTGTGACCCTGACATTAAAAATGGGCTCGCCCGAAGACGCTCAGACCGCGGCCAAGCTGCTGGAAGGACCTGCCGACCGAGTGGCGGTTTCGGGCAGTGATATCACCCTCTTGGGTCAGCTCGACAGCCTGCTCAACGCGTGTCTCGAAGACGCTGAGTTGATGTACAACAATAAGGGGGCAGGACTAGCCCAACGCTACGGTATGCACGAGAAAGCTGCTTTACACGGTTGGTGGTTGGTGCTCGGCGCGATGGAAAAGGACTTCAACCGGCAGAAGAAATTCGACGCAGCCAAGCTCGTCGACACGACCAAGAAAAAGACCGTCGAGTGCGCCTACAACTACTACGGCATCGAGCCCCAGAACATCAAGGAGCGCTGGGCGATCGTACTTTTCTCGTTGATCTTCTACGTGGTGTACACCGTGTGGTACGGCTATGCGGTGATGTTCCTTTTCGAAGGTTTTGGCTTCCAGCTCGGAGGGCATTGAGGGCGCTACCTACAACCCCTCGATATCGCTGCGCATCTTGCCCGCATAGTGTGCGACCGCCTTGGCGTCATCCATGATCATGTCGAGCTGGCGGGTGTGCATGAGGAGGTAACCGATGATGCGCAGTTTGGCCGCGGCGGTGTCGGCATCGCAGCCTCCGAAACGCGCGGCGGCGGCGTCCTCAGTGACCCGCACATCGAAACCGTTTTCTTCGAGGATTTCAGCCAGGAGGCGGACGCGGGCGATCTTGCGGTGCAGGTCTGCGGCGCCGCCCTTGAATGAGAAGCTGATGTAGTTCTCGCGATCGCGTTCGGAAACCAGGGCCTCAACCGTTGAAAAATGATATCCAAAACGTGATTGCAGATTCATGAAGTTCTTCGAGATCAGGAAGTAGTTGCGTTGGGCGAAGGGCTTGCGAAACGGGGAGGAGAGAGCCGGGTTGGCGGTTGACTGGAAGATCACCGCCGCCATGCCGCGGCCGCTCATTGCGGGGGGGCCGTCCCACGGCACCGCGACCATGCCGTCCCACAGCTCGTGCATCGGACGGGATACGATCTCTTCGAGACGAACGTACTTGCCCGTGATCTCGTGGCGGAATCCGTCGTCAAGATCGAGCACCCACCACTGCATCGGCACCTTGAAGTAAAGCTGTTTGCTGGCGTGTTGAGGGAAGTGGTGGTCCTTGCCGAAGTTGAACATCTCACGCACCGATTGCTCGTGGCAGAAACGGGTGATGTCGTGCAAAGTGCGGCAGCTTTCGGGCCGGAAGTCCACCCCGTCGGGATCGAGCAGGCCGAGGGGCGAAACGAGTCCGAGGGCCTCCCGGAGCGTCTTGAGCACCGGGCTGCCCTCCATCTGGCTCGGTCGTTGTTGGCAACCGTTGGTGAGCGAAAATACCTCTCCGTCGTAGACCGCGAGGCCGTCGGCATCGACGGTCACCATACGGCCCTGCTCGAGAAGGCCCGCCGGACCAATGCCGAGCAGCGCCGGAACAGACATCTCCCTCGCGACCGTCGCGAGATGACCGGCGATGTTGCCCTCCTCGGATACGACGGCGGAAACGCGACCGAGCAGGGCGGCCCACCGCGGCAAAGGATGCTCGATCACCAGAATCGCGCCGTCCGGCATGGCCAGGGCGTCGCTCGTCGTGCGCACCCAATGCACCGGACCGCAGGCGCTGCCGGGGCTGGCGCAGATGCCTCCGCTGACGATCGGGTCTCCGGCATCGTTCGGCTTTTCGTGCGGCCTACTGCTGGAGACCTGGAGCAGCGGTCTGCACTGCAAGAGCACGAGCCGACCTTCGTGGTCGATCGCCCACTCGATATCCTGTGCGACGCCGAAGTGTTCCTCGAGCCCGAGGGCCAGCCGAGTGATCTCGAGGATCTCGGTGTCTGTCAGACATGGTTGAGTGGCGCGATCGGGAGGGAGTTCCTCCCGGGTCACGCCTTCGTCGGGGTCGGCCACGAAGATTGAACTCTTGTTCCCCACCGTGCGGTGCACGATGGCCTCAGGGTCTCCACGCCGAACCACGAAGGTGTCGTTGCCGAAGCGGCCGTCAACGATCGTCTTGGGCAGACCCCATGTGGCATTCACGACCACGTCATGCGCCGCGGGGTCCCGCGGGTCGCCGGTGTAGGCAACACCACTGACGCGCGCGTCGACCATGGCCAGGCAACCGACCGCCATGGCGACGTCGACGTCGCGCAGTCCGCGCTGCAGCCGATACTGCATGGCCTGTGGTGTGTACTTGCTGGCAACGACATCGAGGTAGGCCTCGAGCACATTCTCCGGGCGCACATTGAGCTGCGAGCGGTACTGGCCCGCGAACGACGCCTCGGCAGTGTCCTCGCCGAGGGCACTGGAGCGCACGGCGAGACGCAGGCGGCCGCTCTCCACCGTGCGCAGGTCCTGGACCGCGCTGTTGATCACTCGCACCAGCTCCGGCGGTGGTTCTGTTGTGAGGATCAGTTGCTGGAGGCGGGAGCTGAGGGCGAAGAGCTCGTCCGTGTGTTCGATCTCCGTCGCCTGGACCTGGCGAGCGATCTCCTGCTCCAGATCACCCTGCCGCAAGAGAGCATCGAACGCTGCTGCGGAGATGACGAACCCGTCCGGAATCTCGAAACCCAAAGCGAGCTGAGCCTCACCGAGGTTTGCCATCTTGGCGCCGATACGACTCGTATGGCCGGCGTGAACCTCGGTGAGGGGTGCGACGAGATACTCACCCAGACGGGGTGGGCGGGCGCCAACCACCTTCTGAATCTGATCCCGGATCTCCTCGAGGCGAGAAGTGAGCCCGGTGTATTTGTCCGGCGCCAGGCCAACCAGGTAGTGCACCATCCGGTGCACGGCGACCCCAGTCGCAGTGCAACGAGAGCGTACGAATGGCATGCCGAAGGAGCTGGCGCCAAGAGCCGCCTGCTCCATCTCAGCCATCAGCTGCAACGCTTTGGAGTTGGCGGCGAGCAGTTGGCGAAAGAGGTGATAGCGCTCCTTGAAGAGAGAGCGCAGCCGTTCAGCTTCCTCGGGTGATGGCTGGCTGCGTCTCTTGGAGAACAGCAGACGAAGCCAGGTAGGGATCAGATGACGGAGATCGGCCATGGCCACCTTAGGAGGGTGTAGTGCATAGAATCGGCGGCGCCTTTCGGGTGTCGTTTGGCCC
>CAZCEX010000121.1:0-9785 GCA_964497785.1 uncultured Thermoanaerobaculia bacterium
TGGTCGCGCCCGAAACGACCGGCGCCCACAAACCGGACCCGGCAATGATCCACGAGATCCTCAGGCTCGCCGATTGCGATGCAGACGAATCTCTACTGGTCGGCGACATGCCCGTCGACGCCGAAACCGGCCGCAACGCCGGCATTCCCGTCATCGGCGTGACCACCGGCAACGCCGATGAAGAGCTACTCCGGGAAAGCGGTTGCGTCGCGGTGTTCGATTCGGTGACCGAGCTTCCCGGGTGGCTCTCCCGACTCGGCTGACGACTACTCTGACACAGACCCGGGGCGCATCCACATCGCCGACCTTCTCCGTGGCACCGGCCTTCTGTGCCGCTCGGGCCGCCTGTCCGGCGCCCCGATCGACACAGCGACGCACGAGCAGCGCCGTCACGTGGTAGGGGAATTGAGCAACTGCGACGACGCTGCTCATGCGATCGGCGGCCTCCCTCGTAGGTTGGAGATCACAATCGCAACGCGCTCCCCGAGGGTTGCCCGACAGCATAATTGTGCGGGAGGTGGTCGGATGGTGAAGGACGTTCGGGCACAATTATGTGTCCGGCACGCCCCGCTGGGAGCGCTTTCGTTGATTCTCCTATTGGCAACGGTGCCGCTGCGGAGAACGAGCAGGCACGCCCGGCGGAACGTGCAAGTTTTGACATTGTGCGTGTGGGGGATCGGGGCACAATGTCAAGGCTGGCAATTCACGGGAAGCGGAACGGTTGGAGAACCGTCGCGTTGCGGCAGCGAGCTCGCCACCTATCCTGGATGCCTGTCTCTGCGCCTTTGCGCCTTTGCGTTGATTTCCTACGCCCACGACAGCTCAATACGCGTAGATCCCCAGGAATCACCCGAGGCTCTTCCGGAACCGCAGTCGCGCAAAGACCAGGATGACGACCGCCAGCCCGAGCATCGCCAACGCTTGCGGCCACAGCACATCGAGCCCGACCCCCTTGAGGAAGATGCCGCGCAGGGAGGTCACGTAGTAGCGCAAGGGGATCGCATAGGTGGCCCACTGGAAGATGGTCGGCATGTTCTGGATCGGGAAGATGAAACCGGAGAGGTAGATCTGCGGCATCATGAAAACGAAGGTAGCGATCATCATCGCCTGCTGCTGAGTGCGGGCGAGGGTAGAGACGAGCAGGCCGAGCCCGAGCATGCACAGCATGTAGGGGATGGTCACGATCGCGAGCACGGCGAACGAGCCGCGTAATGGCACTCGAAACCAGAAGAGCACTACCGGCAGAGCGGTCAGCATTTCCACCGCTCCGACCAGGGCGTAGGGGACGAGCTTGCCGACGATGATGTGTGAGGGCTTGAGCGGTGTGACGAGCAGCTGCTCCATGGTGCCGATCTCGGCCTCGCGTACGATGGCCATGGAGCTGAGGGTCATGGTCATGATCATGATGATCAGAGCGAGAACGCCGGGGACCATGAAGTAGCGGCTCACCATGTCCGGGTTGTAGAGCACGGTGGGTCTGAGCTGAAGCGGCGGCTCCAGTCCGTGTGCAACTCCTGCACTCTGCAACACGCCGACCGCGTAGCCCAACCCAAGGGTGCCCACCATGGCGTCGGAGCCGTCCGCGACCAGTTGAACCTTCGCCTGCCGACCGGCGGCTTGGCTTGCAGCGAAGTCCGCCGGAATCGTCAGCGCGACGCGCGCTTTGCCCCCCTCGAGCAAGGCGTCGAATGCATCCTGGGAGTCGACCTTGGCTACCAGGCGGAAGTAGGTGCTGGCGGTGAACCGTTCCACGAGCTGACGGCTCGCCGGCGTGTGGTCGAGGTCGCAGACGGCGAGCTCGACTCGCCGCACATCGGTGGTGGCTGCATAGCCGAGGATGAGCAGTTGCACGATGGGCGCCACGAACAGGACCGGCAGGATCTTGGGATCTCGCCGAAGCTGCAGCAACTCCTTGAGGACCATCGGAAGAAGCCTTCGCACTACAAACTCCTCACCAGACGGGCGGTGGCCACGGCGAGCAGCACCAGGGCGAAGATCACAAGGGCGAAGGCGTCGTTGGCCCACACCTCGGGCCCGGCGCCCTTGAGCACGATCGAACGCAGGGCGGCGATGTAATACCGGGCCGGAACGATGTGGGAGATGACCTGCAAAGCCTTCGGCATGGACGAGATGGGGAAGACGAAGCCCGAGAGCAAAAGGGTTGGCAGCATCGAAGAGAGCAGGCCAAGCTGGAACGCTACCTGTTGGGTATCGGCCACGGTGGATAGAAACACCCCCCAGCCGAGGCCTCCGGCGAGGAAAAGAACCGTCACCACGACCAGCCACAGGACCGAGCCCCGGATCGGTACGTCGAACAGGCCCCAGGCGAGCAGCAAGGCGCCGGCTGCGGCAACGGAGGCCACGACGAGGTAAGGCAGAGTCTTGCCCACGAGGAGCTCGACGGCCCTGAGCGGCGTGGCGCGAAGAGACTCCATCGTGCCTCGCTCCTTCTCACGTACGACGGCGAGCGCGGTGGTGATGACCGAGGTGATCATGAGGATGAATGCGAGTAGACCGGGGACCAGGAAGAGAGCCGACGCGAGATCGGGGTTGTACCAGACGACAGGAGAAACAGCGATCGGCATCACGGCGCCATTACGATAGAGACGGGGGGTCACTGCGGCGGTGATCTGATTGGCATACGACAGGATGGTATTGGCCGTCTGCGAGTCCGAGCCGTCGAGCACGAACTGGGCGTCGGTTCTTCGTGCACCTGCGACCGAGGATGCGAAGTCCCGTGGGATGACCAGGGCCGCCTGCGCCCTGCCGTCGTCGAAGAGTTGATCGAGGGGGCGCGAGTCGTCGAGCCGGGCTGCGAGGTCGAAGTATCCGCAGTTGAGGAAAGCATCGGCGAGCTCACGGGATGCTCGGGTCTTGCTGGCATCGACGACTGCGAGGCGGATGTGTTGCACGTCGAAGGACAGGGCGAAGCCGTAGATCAGGAGTAGCACCACGGGCATGCCGAGCAATGTCAGGGTGGACTTCGGGTCACGCCGCAGGTGCATGAACTCTTTGACAGCCACGGCGAGAGTTCGGCGTATCACGCCGCTGCCTCCGCTTCGGCCAAACGAATAGCAGAAATAAAGACGTTCTCGAGCGACGGAGGCACCTCTTTGATGTTGATCGGACCGAAGCCACCAGCCTCGAGCTCACGAACGATCAAATCGGCTGTCGAGGCGTTGTCGACCTCGGCGTGTAGCCGGTTTCCGAAGAGGGCGGTATCGCGAACCGCCTTCATGCTCAATATGGGAGCGAGGGCCTGCGCTGCCCGTTGGCATCTGATTTCGAGCACGACGCCAGTGGTGATCTGTCTTTTGAGATTGGGTACCGAGTCGAGGGCGAGCAGGCGACCCGCGTGCATCAGGGCGACTCGATGGCAGCGCTCCGCCTCGTCCATGTAGTGGGTGGTGACGAAGACCGTGGTGCCGGCTGCGGTGAGCTCGTCGATGAGGTCCCAGAACTGCCTTCGTGCTTCCGGGTCCACGCCCCCGGTCGGCTCGTCGAGGAAGACTACCGGCGGCTCGTGGAGCAGGGCGCAGACAAGGGCGAGGCGCTGCCGGAAACCACCGGGTAGGCTGCGCACAAGGGTGCGGCGTCTCTCCTCGAGACCGGTTGTATGTATCGCCCACTCCCGCCGCTGCCGCATGGGCCTGCCGACGATGCCATAGGCGGCGCCCCAGAAGGTGATGTTCTCGTCGACCGTGAGGTCCGTATAAAGGGAAAAGCGCTGCGACATGTAGCCGATGTTTGCCTTGATATCGGCCGATTGGCTGGCGATATCGAAGCCAGCCACTGTGCCCGCACCGCTGGTCGGCGTCAAAAGACCACAAAGCATGCGGATCGTGGTTGTCTTGCCCGCCCCGTTGGACCCGAGAAAACCGAAGATCTCCCCCGCGCTGACCTCGAAAGAAACGCGGTCCACCGCCACGAAATCACCGAAGCGGCGGCTCAGATCGTTGGCTGTCACCGTGGGTTGGGTGCTCGTCCGCTGCGTCATCGTCGGGCTACTCATCCGCACCCTGCTCGGCCTTGGTGTCAGCAAGACCGAGAGTCACGGAACGACTGTGGCAGCGGGCCCTGAAGGACCCGCCTACAGTGCGGTGACGAAAATTTGTAGGCAGATCCTTCAGGGCCTGCCACCCGTTGCATTGCGGCCTAACTCGCATGGCTACCCAAGGCTCTCTTGAGCCTGGCATCCGCTATCCAGGCGGCGGCGCGTGCGACGATCTCCGAGAGCTCGGCGTCGGCGAGATCGGCCTGGGCGTCGAGCACATCGGAGATGGGTGCGAGTCCGGCCTCGTAACGCTCCTGCACTGCCTCTTCCCGAGAGTCGGCGGCACGCACCGAAGCCGTTGTAGCGTCAATTGCAGCGAGGGCCGAGACCAGGTCGCGATGGGCCGTTTCGACCTCGAGCGAAATGTAACGAACCATCTCCTTTCGATCGGACTCCAGAGTCTGCCGTTGGTAGCGGACGACTGCCGCATCGGCGCGGGTGCGGTGGCCGTCGAACAGGGTCCAGGTCGCGCGCAGGTCTACTCCCCAGGAGTCGTTCCACGTGTCCTCGAGCGGGAAGTAGCGAACGTTGGGCTTTGCCACCATCCAGTGAGCGCCCAGGGCCACGGCCGGCTTGCGGGCGCTGTTCACCGCCTGTTCGCGGTGGATCAAGGAAGCCGAGCGGGAGTCCACCATGTCGAGCTCGGTGCGACTCTCGATGGCCTCTTTTCGGAGGACTGCAAGGCCGGGAGGATGGGTCGGAATGGCGACTGCGTGGCTCATGACCAGCTCGACCTCGTCTGTGATTTCAAGCAGGGATCTGAGGGCGGCTTCGGCGTTGTCGGCCTCGGCGCCGTGCACGATGACCTCCACCTGGGCAGTCGCCAGACGGGCCTCGGCAGAGAGCACATCGGCTCGCACGGCCATTCCGGCCTCGCGCAGGGCCTGGGCGTCGGCGAGCAGCCGAGTCGCGCGTTGCTCCTGGGCGCGTGCGGCGTTCAAACCCGCTCGTGTGGCTACCGCGTCCCAGTAGGCAAGCCGAGCCCTGAGGCTGAGGTCCGCCCACAGGGTTTCGCGTTCCGCAGAGGCGCCGTCGAGGTCTCGGCGGGTGGCTTCCCGCCCGGCATGCACGGCACCGCCGGCGTAGATCACCTGGTCGAGCTGGATGCTCCCTTGACCGGTTGTCTCGATACTCGGGTAAAAGAGCACCGGGGGTTGGAGGGGCCCGTTCATGTTGGCCCACAGCTCGGGCACCGAGTTGCGTTGGCCGACCGCTGCAGAGATGCGCAGGTAGGGCATTCGTTCAGCGTCGGCAGCATCGACTGAAGCGGACGCCGTGTCGATCCGCGAAGTGGCGGCGTCTCCGAGAGCCGACACCTCTATGACTCTGCGTGCGGCGATCTCGGCATCGAGCCGAAGCACCTCTGCCTCTGAACAAGGCATTACCAGGAATAGAATCAACGAAAGAATGAAGAGCTGTCTCACGACGCTTCCTCCAGTAGTGGCCGCTCACGAGTGAGGTATAAGAACGCGTCCTCGAGCCCGGTGGGCACTGCCTCGACCAGCGTCACCTCGACACCACCGGACAGCAGATGACTGCGCACCAGACTGGTTGGGTCGTCCGTGTCGTATACCCGGGCGTGCAGGGTGGAGCCAAAAACCGTCACGTCTTCGATACCCGGAACGGTTCGGAGCACCTCCATGGCCTTGGCACGGGGTGAGGCGGTGATCTCCACGACCTGGCCGGGAATGCGGGCCGGAATGTGATCGGGCGGAGCATCGGCGATCACCGAGCCTTCGTGCATTAGCACAACGCGGGTGCAGCGTTCAGCTTCATCGAGGTAGGGAGTGGCCACCACAAGCGTGAGGCCCTCAGCGACGAGATCGGCGAGCAGCTGCCAGAACTCCCGGCGGGTCACCGGGTCGACGCCGGTGGTCGGTTCGTCGAGCAGGAGCACCGAGGGTGAGTGGATCAGAGTGCAGGTCAGAGCCAGCTTCTGCTTCATGCCGCCCGAAAGGCGTTCGGCGAGCCGGTCACGAAAGGGCTGCAGGCCCACGCGTGTCAGCAGCTCTGTGCGGCGGTCTCGCCATCCCTTGACGCCGTAGAGGAGGGCGAAGAAGCGCACATTCTCGTCCACCGACAGGTCGCCGTACAAAGCGAATCTCTGTGCGAGGTAACCGAGCCGGCGGTGCAGAGTTCTCCGGTGGGCCCAGGAATCTCTTCCGAATGACAGAGCCTCACCACCGCTCGCGCGCAGCAGGCCGGCCAATACCCTCAGGGTCGAGGTCTTTCCGGCGCCATCGGGGCCGATGAGGCCGATCACCTCGCCGCGCCCGACCTCCAGCGAAACCCCCTTGACCGCCTTTTCGGCGCCGTAGTTCACCTCGAGCTTGCGGGTGGCGAGCACCGTCTCTGAACTCACTCGGCCTCCGCCCCGGGCCCACGGGCCAGGATCGCGTCCGCCGGCATTCCCACCTTGAAGACGCCGCTCGAGTTGTCGAGGTCGATCTTGATGCGAAAGACGAGCTTGGCCCGCTCCTCGGGCGTCTGCACGTTCTTGGGCGTGAACTCCGCCACCGGCGATACGAAAGAAACCCGGCCGACCATCGACTCATCCACCCCGTCCACCATCACCTCGACCTCGGCGCCCAATCGCACCTTCGCCAGGTTGGGCTGGTCCACATAGACCGAAAGCCAAGGCTTGGCCAGATCCGCGAGCACGCAGATCGTCGAGCCGGCACGAAGGATCTCTCCGTGCTCAGCCACTCTGGAGGTGATGACGCCACTGCGCGGCGCCAACACCGTGGCATCGATGATCTGCTGGTTGATGCCGCCGATTCGGGCTTGCACCGCCGCCCGCGCGGCACGCGCCGCCTCGATCTCCTCCCGCCTCGGTCCGGATACCAGCTTGTTGAGCTGCGACCGTGCGGCAGCCACGCCTCGTTCCGCCACCTCTTCTCTCGTGGCGGCGTCGTCGCGGGCCTTCTCGGTGGCCGTGCCGCGCTCGGCCAGACCGGCAAGGCGGGACAGGTCGCGGCGGGCGGCGTCGAGCTCGGCCTGAATCTGGGCCAGTTGCTCCTCGGCGCGGCTCAGGTCCTCGGCGCGCGTACCCGAGAGCAACAACCTGAGCTTGGCGTCGGCGGCCTGCTCTTCGGCTCGCGCCTGATTGAGCAAATGCTCGGTGTCGACGGTTTCGAATCGGGCCACGAGATCGCCGGCGTTCACCGCCTGACCCTCCTCGAGCGGCGCTTCGAGCAGACGGCCGCCCACCTTGGCCGATACGAAGACCTCGGTGGCTTCAATGTGGCCCGAGGCGCGGATCAGGTCCGGATCGTGGTTGCCTCCGCAACCTGCCGCCAGGGCTGCCGCTGTGGCGATCGCGAAGCTGAGCATGGTCTGTGGTCTGGTCATGATTGATCTCCCTGGGTCGCCAGCCCGCGTGTGAGCAGGGCGAAGAGGTGCTCGGCCAGCTCGGCCTGGTTCCACTGTGCTGCACGCCTCATCTCGGCCGGCGCTGCGTCTCTGAAGCGTTCGATCAACGGTGCGACCGACGTCATGAACACCACGGCGCCGACAATTGTGAAGTGGGTCATGAGCGGGTTGGTGGGTTTGAAGCGGTCCGCGGCGACACCCTCGTCGAGGATCTCGAAGAGGAGGGCCATGGCGTGGAAGATCCGCTGCAGGATCTCCGGGTCGAGGTTGGCGCCGCCGGAGGCGATCTCTCTGAGCATGATCTGTGGGTGATACTCAATCTTCCCGGCGGCGGACGACAACCCGTCGATGAACGCCCGCAGCTTGTCGTTTGGGGTCGCAGCCGCCTCGACTGAGCGTGTCACCGCGTCAAGGACGAGGTCGAAATTCTTGACCAGGACCTCTCGATACAAAGCGGCCTTGTCACCAACGTGGTAGTAGAGCATCGCCTTGTTGACGCCCGCGCGAGCGGCGATCTCATCAACGCGCGCCCCCTCGAATCCCGACTCGGCGAATGCCTCTGCGGCGGCTGCGAGGATGCGGAAACGGGGAGTCTGTCGGCTGTCTATACCCATGATATCAACTAACCAGTTGGTAAAACCAACTGGTTAGTTGATATCATGGGTCAACCATAATCGTCAAGCGCAAAGTAGAATGATCCCATGCGAGTCGCGCTCATCTTTGGTGGACGGTCGGTCGAGCACGATGTCAGTGTCGTCTCGGCAGGATCCGTGGCCGGTGCGCTAACGCAGGGTGGCCACGAGGTTGTACCGATGGCCATCGATCGCACCGGATCGTGGGCAACCCCGGAGGACGCGCGGCGGGTGCTGGCCGAAGCGGCGGATCGAACCGACCGTGTGAGTTCTTTCAAAGGCAGCTGCCGCCTCGATACGCGTCTGCTCGAGGAGCAGTTCGACGTCGCTTTTTCCGCGTTGCACGGACCGTATGGCGAGGACGGGACAATCCAGGGCCTCTTCGAGATGCTCGATCTCGCGTACGTCGGTTGCGACGTCACGGCCTCTGCCCTGTGCATGGACAAGTTGCAGAGCAAACGCGTGCTCGTGCAATCAGGTTATCGAACCGCCCCGTGGGTCTCGGTCTCCCGCCACCGGTGGCAGTCGGAGCGGGAGACGGTCGAAAGCGAGATCCTCGGTCTCGGGTTACCGGTCTTCGTGAAGCCGGCTCGGCTCGGTTCATCGGTTGGCATCAGCAAGGTGAAGGATCGCAGAGACCTCGGCCCGGCAGTTGCCTCTGCTCTCGATCTCGGACCATCCGTCGTCGTTGAGCAGGGCCTCAATGCACGCGAGATCGAGGTTGCGGTGCTCGGCAATGAAGCGCCGAATGCGTCCCTCCCTGGAGAAGTCATTCCCGGCCACGACTTCTACGACTATGACGACAAGTACGTCGATTCGAACTGCCATTTGCTCGCCCCGGCGCCGGTCGACGAGGCGATGACCGAACGGATTCGCAGCCTCGCTGTGGAGGTCTTCCAGTTGCTCGGCTGCGAGGGTATGGCCCGCGTCGATCTCTTCCTTCAGCGCGATACACAGCAGTTGTGGGTGAACGAGGTCAATACCATCCCCGGTTTCACCTCGATCTCGATGTATCCGCGGTTGTGGGCTCTGACCGGGATTGCCTACCCTGATCTTGTAGATGAGCTGTTACGACTGGCTGTGGCGCGGCATCAGAGGTGATTCCGGGGCCCGACCCTTCCGCCAATCCTTTTGTTTCCCTCCATGCCTTGATGGTCCTCCAGTCGCGAACCGTACGAGTTGAAGAACGGTCCCTTGAGAACGGATCGCCAGCGCGCATGGAGGGAAACAAAAGGAAAAGAAAACAGCACGAGATTACGCCAAATGATAAGGTTGACCAATCGTCCGATGGGGACTATGGTGCGCACCCGTGAAATCTTTCACGAGAAAGATTTCATTATTTGACTCACCGAAATGGGAGAGTACCGAGATGAAAAAAGTCACTCGCGAAGAAGCTCTGGCCTACCACACCGGCAAACGCCACGGAAAAACCGAGGTCGTTCCGACCAAGCCGTGCGCGACCCAGCGGGACCTTTCGCTGGCCTATACCCCCGGAGTCGCGGAGCCCTGCCTCGAAATCGCCAGGGACCCGGAGCTCGCCTATGAGTACACCAACAAGGGCAACCTCGTCGCGGTCGTGTCCAACGGCACCGCCGTGCTCGGTCTCGGCAATCTTGGCGCCCTCGCCGGCAAACCGGTCATGGAGGGCAAGGGTGTGCTCTTCAAGCGTTTCGCCGACATCGACGTCTTCGACATCGAGGTCGACAGCAAGGACCCGAAGGAGATCA
>CAZCEX010000122.1:0-9750 GCA_964497785.1 uncultured Thermoanaerobaculia bacterium
ACTTCGTCAGAGACCGCCGGGAATACGATGGTCTGCTGAGACCACACCGTCGTCGAAACTGCAAGAAGCAACCCCAAAATTATCATCCTGCGAATCATAATCCCCCCCTACTGGGCCGTTACCGGCTTCGCATTGTAGACGTACAGCGCGAAGTCCTGGTTGAAGGAGTTGTCGTTCAGGCCCGGTACCGCTATTCCGTTGATCGCTCCAGCTTTCACCATCACATGGAACCCCACGGGCAGAAGTTCACCCTTCTTGATGCGAATCACCTCGACCGTATTGACGTGGTCAAGAGGCTCAGAAGACGTTGGACCGGTGAGGTCTTTCGAGTATCCGTCCGCTGGGTCAGAGTTAAAGTAGTTGCCGTAGTAGTCGCGTGCGCTATTTTGGGTGAGGCCGAGCTGGAACACGCTCAGATGAAGGTCGTTGACGGTTGGTGTCTCCGTCGGTAGATCTGCGTACCGGTCGGTGTAGGCCATGACGATAACGACGTCCTCGCCCGGATCATCCACCCTGAGGTTGACCCTCCAGTACTGTCCGCTGGTGGTGAAACGGCGCGCATCGGTGGGCCGGGGGTCGTAATCACGATGGTCCTGGTCAAAGACCACAACTGACTCAGTATCTTGAAATAACTCGTCCAGGTTGACGCGACCCCAGCCTTGGGGGAGCGATGGCGAATATTCCGGAAAGCTACCGGTAAGGTGGTCCATTCCGGGCCTTCCGCTTTCACGGTGTTTGAGGCTGTCTGCGTGTGCCACCAGCATGGCCTTGACCGGTTGAGAAAGTCCGCACTTCGAGGGGTGAAATGAGCAAACCCCCCGGGCGAAGCCGGGGGGCAAGCTCCTGAAGATCACTTCGGCTGAGGTTCAGACTCCGAAATCGGTGGCAAGTATCCTGGTCTTGCCGGCACGAACATTGGATCGCTGAACATTTGGTTGTCGGAATCTGGATCAGGAGAAAAAACCACTGATGCGTATGCGTAATAGGGCCGGTCAGTGCTGGGGCGGAGGTTTATCACGAAGCCAGCATCAGGGATCCACGGATACCCAAACGGGTCCACGTCGTGCCGGACCTCGGAAACCCAATTGAATTGCAGCCATCCATACGGGGGTACTTCCTTGCTGAATGACTCCGGTTCCTCCTCCTCTATCTCCATCGCCTGACCAAGTTGGTTCGAGAAAGGGACCACGATTCCTGTTATCGATAGAGGTTCTGGGTTTGGATTGATCAGTCCGATGTTGTTTCTGTGATAATCCCATTTGGATGGATTGTCCGCCGAACAGGGCGAGTTTCGACAGCCTCCAAGCCAAGGTATATGGGAGGTTCCTCGAAGCGGCTCCGTCATCGCTTCCACAAACTGGCCCTGCCCAGCCGAGTATGAACCTGTCGCGTGATAACCGCGCGAAACATCTACCACATAGGAATGGGCGATCACCTCACCTCCTTCGACCTCAAGAGCAAACGCACCGAGTCGGCTGCTGCCTGGAGGCAAAAAGGTGTAACCCCAATCCAACCCAGCTCGTCCGGCGCGACCCAGCCCGAGCTCAACCCATTCAGGCATTGGGTCATCAGCAAACCCCCCTTCGGGAAGGCAGACCCACTTGCGCCTGAGTGTCACGGTATCCAATGGGTTGACCTTGATGACCCTGACTACGGTCACCCAGAGGCTCCCGTTCCTGCCCTCCACTTCGTCAGAGACCGCCGGGAATACGATGGTCTGCTGAGACCAACCGGTCATAGAAACCAACAGAAGACCTAAAATGATCATCCTACGAATCATAAATCCCCCCTACTCGTCCGGAACCTATTCCGCATTGTAGACGTAGAGCGCAAAGTCCTGGTTCTGGCCATCGTTGTCCAGCCCAGGTTGAGATCGTTGACGGCGAGCGTCTTCGCTCCAGGTTGCGGGCACAGCAGGTCGGGTATTGCCTGACTCGGGAGTTGCCACCCTTCGCATTGTGCAGATGGCCTGCGGCCGCACAATACGAAGAATGGCACGCTCCGCCGGAAGCGCCGTCTCGTCCTTCGAAACAGCCCACGAAGCTGTTCAAAGAACCAGACAAAACCCGCCCCGATGGCGCGTGCCGGACACATAATTGTGCCCGAATGACGTCGCACCATCCGTACGCCTCCAGCACAATTATGCTGTCGGGCAACGCCCAGGGAGCCCGTTTCGGCTGTGATCTCCAGCTTGGAGGGAGGCCGCCGATCGTGCGAGCAGCGTCGTCGCAGCCGCCCCGGTCTTCTTTCCGTGCGACGACGCTGCTTGTGCGTCGCTGGGCATGCCCGGCGGTCAGCCGGGCATCACAGAAGGCCGGGGAATCAGAGAACGGTCGCTGCGGGCACGTTGCCTTGGCGGCTCTACCGTGACGGAGGCCGGGACCGGCCCCGTGTCCGGATCCGTGTCGGTTGCCGTGGCCACGTCCGAGACGGTGCCACTGATTCCGGTCGCTGAACCTGTCACTGCCCCAACCGCTTTCCCCACGCGCGCGGCCGCATGTTCACCTCTAGGTCGAAGGTATACTCCTAGGATGAACGACGTGATGGTCCTCGCGGCCGCAGCTGCATCGGTCGGCATCGTACACACGGTGCTCGGTCCCGACCATTACCTCCCCTTCGTCGTTATGGCCCGGGCACGGAAATGGACGACCACAAGGACTGCGGCGATCACGGTCGCCTGCGGCATCGGACACGTCGCCGGCTCGGTGGTGCTCGGTTTCATCGGCATCGCCCTCGGTCTCGCGATCGGCAACATCGAAGGCTTCGAGTCCTTCCGCGGCAACATTGCCGCCTGGATGCTCACCGCCTTCGGCCTGGCCTACACCGTATGGGGAATCCGCCGTGCCCTGCGCAACCGCCCCCACAGCCACTCACACCACCACGCCAATGGATCCGAGCACCACCACGAGCACAGCCACGCCAATGATCATTTGCATGCGCACGCCAACCCGACGCAGTCGATCACACCCTGGGTGCTGTTCACGATTTTCCTCTTCGGCCCCTGCGAGCCTCTGATCCCGATTCTGATGTACCCCGCCGCAACTAACAGCTCCGCAGTCGTCGCGCTCGTCGCCGGAATATTCTCCGTAGCCACGATCGGCACCATGCTCATCATGGTCCTCGCCATCAATGCCGGGGCGCAGAAGCTGCCGACGCAACACATGGAGCGTTGGGCCCACGCCCTCGCCGGCATCGCCGTGCTCGCCTGCGGCATTGCGATCCACCTCGGTCTCTAGCCCACATCAAAACCTGTGTGTCTGAGTCAGGTTGATCTCTGGTAGAAGCCGCGCTGTGCCTTTGCCCCTTTGCGTTGAATATGTGTTCACGCCGCTCCACCAACACCGACTCGCGCAGTAGCTACCGGGTCGCGTCGGCGGTCTCATCCCAGGCGCTTGTACTTCCCCCTTCGAACCCGTCACTGAAGATGTCGGAACCAACCGAGACGCCGGCGAGCTGAGCCATCGCGGCGACGTTCATCTCGAGGATAGCGCCGCCCATTGCCTGACTGAGATTCACAGGCACATCGCCGCTCTGGTGGTAATAGGGGTAACTGGCCCAGTCGTCCTCGATGGTCAGGAGGGAGGGCATGTGGAGATCGAGATAAGGAGCGTGATCTGAGCCCCAGTAGCTGGTCGTCGTCAGAACCACGAGCTGCGGCGCATAGGTCGCAGCCGCACTCGCGAAGGCGTCGATCACCCACTGGAACTCGGAGCTTCCTTCGAGCAGGACGTCGAGCTCGGCGTCCTCGGTGAAGCCAATCATGTCCATGTTGACCATGCCCTTGACCTTGACATCGTCCCCCGCGGCGACGAGATCCCCAGCGTGGTCTTCGCTTCCCCGGAGCCCCTGTTCCTCCCCCGAATAACAGATGAAGATGAGCGTGCCCTCATGCGGGTGGGCAGTGAAGATACGGGCCATTTCGAGCACGCCGGCACAACCGCTCGCATTGTCCTCGGCGCCGGGAGCGGGATCCCAGTCAGGCTTGGTGTCGAAGTGCCCGCCGAACAGGTACCAGTCGTCCGGACGGGTCGACCCCACTGCGGTCCCGACGACGTTGTAGGATGTGTCTCCCCCGAAAGAAAACGCCGGCATCGTCGCCACCATGCCGAGGTCGGTGAACTGCTGAGCGATCCAGTCGCGCGCCGCCAAGTTGCCTGAACTGAAGGTCTGGCGGTTCCACGAAGCGAGCATGACCACGTCGTCATACCACCGCTGGCCGTCGACTTCGTCCACGAGAGCCTGGATGGTTGGATCACTCGCTCGCTTCCCGACCCCAGGCAACAGACGCCGTGCCAGCACAGCCCGACGAGGAAGGTCGAGGATCGCCGTACCGACCCCGGGTTCGAGCATCTCCGCGTGCAGGGCCCCTTCGACGAGTGAAAACCGACCACCACGTGCAATGAAACGAACCCCATCGCCTACAGCATCGGGCAACAACCTTCCCCTCACAAGGTGCAGGTCGTCAAGCGCGAGCTTCCCGAAACTATGGTCGACCCTCACAGGGTGCACGATTTCTGAAAGATCTGCCGGACCGGCACATACCAGGAGGTGATCCTCCATTTCCAGCACAACGGTCGGCCCGGGGTCCTCAGCAAGCCGCCGCGCCTGCGGCGATGCCTCCAGGTCGATGAGAACGCACTCGTCTGCCGCTGCCCAACCGACTCCACAAACCGCCAGAACCACACCCGCGATCGCGAGCCTTTTCTTGATCATTGTCCCCCCTCGCCAGCTGCCTCAAACCACTCTTCAGCGGGTTGCTCCTCGAGCTGCAGCCGCCGTGCCACCTGCTCGGCGGCGGCCAATACGCGCAGGATATTCTCACCCGCCAGCTTGGCCAGCTCCTCCTGCGTCCAACCCCGCCCGGCCAGCTCTTTGAGCAGGGCCGGGTAGGCACTGACATCCTCCACCCCTGTCGGCAGGGCGCTGATGCCGTCGAAGTCAGATCCGAGACCGACATGGTCCACCCCGGCGATCGTGCGGATGTGCTCAATATGATCAGCGAGCACCGCCAACGGGACTTCGGGCACCGGGTGCTCCGCCATCCACTGTTGGGCTTTTTTTTCGGCCCGCTCGGGATCACCGGGCCACAAGATCTTCAGACGCGCCTTCTCGGCCTCCAGCTCGGCCCACCGTTCGACATGTGAGGGGGCCAGGAAGAAGGAACCGAAGTTCACCATGACGACTCCGCCGTTCGCTGCCACCTCTTCGAGGATGTCATCAGGAACGTTGCGTGGGTGCGGGTTCAGGGCATATGCCGACGAATGTGAGAAAACCACCGGCGCCCGCGTTACCCCGAGAACGTCGCGCATGGCCTCGCTCGAAACGTGGGAGAGGTCGACCAGCATGCCCAACCGGTTCATTTCACGCACAACAACCTCACCGAATGCCGCCAATCCGCCACTTGCCGGCTCATCGGTCGCGGCATCGACCCACGCGATCGAATTCCAGTGAGTCAATGTCATGTAGCGGGCCCCCAGTGCATACAACGCGCGCAGCACGGCCAGAGAGTCGTCGATCGAGTGCCCGCCTTCGAGGCCGATCAGGGATGCGATCTTGCCCTCGCGGTGGATCCGCCGCACATCGGCTGCCGTGAGGGCGAGCTCAGTTTCGGTTGAATAACGTTCGACCAGACGGTGCACGAGATCGATCTGCTCGATCACGGCTGTGACCGCCTCGCCTCCCTCCAGGGACATCGGCACCCATACCGACCAGAACTGGGCGCCGACGCCGCCCTCCTTCATTCGCCGCAGATCGGTGTGCATCGGTTGCTCGCCGCCCGTGGTATCTCGAAAATCGAACGCGTCGAGCTGGTTGGACCAACGACTGCGAATCGCCCACGGCGCATCGTTGTGACCGTCGATGAGCGGTGTTTCCTGCAAGACGACCTCGACGACTTTGTCGGTTTTCTCCCCCTCCTCTGCCATCACAAATGTTGATGTCAGGATCGCGAGACTCAACGCAGCGAAAGACACTCGACGCATGAAACACCTCAGTTGTCATGAGCTGGATACTTAATAATCGGCACGACCGCTCAACGCAGGGATCGTCCGAGCGGAAGCAAGGCCATCGGAATGAGCTTGATGTGTTGCAGGGCGAACGGTATGCCGATGATGGTGATGGCGAGGAAACCAGCGCTGACAAGGTGGGCAATGGCGATCTCCCAGCCGAAAAGAATGATCCAGACGATGTTGAGAATCACCCGAAGCACGCTGTTTGCGTCGGGATCCTCGACGATCTCTTTACCGAAGGGTGCGAAGGTGGCCACTCCGAGCTTCATTGCCTGAATGCCGAAAGGAATGCCGACAATCGTCAGACACAGACCGATACCTCCGATGATGTAACCGATGCCAGCGAAAAACCCGCCAAAAACCAGCCAAATGATGTTCCCGAGCAGTGTCATCTTGGTTCCTCACTCATCCGTGGTTCTCTTTCCACGCCTGCCACCACTGGTCTCGCTCGGCGCCTTCGTCTCCCGGAGCGAGGAAGTCGTGCACCTCGTCAAACTCCGCCGCCCACGCCTCCGGCGGGGGATCGTCGCCGACCACCAAGGTGCCGGCATGATTCGGGTTCACCGCTTCGCCGACCAGGACGACAGGATCATCGAGATCGCCCATATTCTTCGTCCACACTGCATGCGGCACAAAGGCCAGTTTCTCGTAGTTCCAAAGATACTCGTCGAGGGCCGCCCGTCGCCGATCGGCAGCGACCCACACCACGACCCGTTGCCTCTGACTGTAGAGGCGAACGATCTCCCGAACCACGTATGCGGCCCGTTTGGCGCTCGGAAGAGGATGGGTCACTACGCGAACCATCGCAAGAGTGTACCCGAGATCGCCCTGGTCCCCGCTCCGCCGGGTTAGTATCGGCTCTGGAGGTCCACATGCCCAGCGTTTTCGACGACGACGCCGCCGCCGCCTATGTCATCCGTGGTGGAACACCGATTTCCGGCACGCTCAAGCCGGGGGGGAACAAGAACGCCGCCCTGCCGATGCTGGCGGCGACACTGCTCGGCGGCGAGCCCGTGACCTTGACGAATGTGCCGAACATCCGCGACGTTCGTATCATGCTCGAGCTGCTCCGCGAAATGGGGGCAACGATCACCGACGGAGGCACCGGCAGCTGGACCTTCGACGCATCGACAGTCAACAACCGCGTCGTCAACCCGGCACTGGCCACAGAAATTCGTGCCTCCTTTCTTCTGGCGGGCCCTCTGCTCACCCGCTGGGGACGCGCCGTGCTGCCACGGCCGGGCGGGGATCGGATCGGCCGACGGCCACTCGATACTCACCTTCACGCTCTCATGGAGCTCGGCGCCGACATCGAGGTCCTGCCGGACAGGTACGTATTGACTGCTGATAGAGGCCTGCGCGGCACCGACATCTTCCTCCACGAAATGTCGGTCATGGGCACCGAAAACGCCCTCATGGCAGCGGCGATGGCCGACGGCAATACGATCATTCGCAACGCTGCCTCGGAGCCACACGTTCAAGAGCTGTGCTTGCTGCTGGCCAGTCTCGGATGCCCGATTCGGGGCATTGGAACCAACCGCCTCGAGGTTGAAGGACAAAAGGACCTGGCTGGCGCCACCGCAACGATCGGACCCGACCCGGTCGAGGTCGGGTCCTTCATCGGCTTGGCGGCGGTGACCGGGGGTGAGCTGCGCATCACCGACGCGCGCCCACGCGACCACCATCGTATGACTCGAATCTGTTTTGGCCGACTCGGGATCGTCTGGGAGGAGGACGGCGGCGACATCGTCGTCCCGGCCCACCAGGAACTCGAGGTCCGAGATGATCTGCATGGCGGCATCCCGAAGATCGACGACGGCCCGTGGCCGGCCTTCCCGCCGGATCTCACCTCGATTTCGGTCGTTCTCGCCACCCAGGCCCGCGGGACGATTCTCATCCACGAAAAAATGTTCGAGAGCCGTTTGTTCTGGGTCGATCGTCTGATCTCCATGGGGGCGCGGATCGTGCTCTGCGACCCCCACCGCGCCGTTGTCGTCGGCCCCGCCCGATTGCACGGCAAAAACCTCGCCAGCCCTGACATTCGCGCCGGCATGGCCCTTGTGATCGCCGCCCTCTGCGCCGAGGGTGAAAGCGTCATCCACAACATCCGCCAGGTCGAACGAGGGTATGAGCACCTGCACCAGCGGCTGAGGGATCTGGGTGCGAATGTGGAGCGACGCGCTGAGTGATCCGCCAACTCAGGCAAAGTCCGGAGTATCATGCTCCCTTGGGAGGAAGAATGCGCCGAGCCACAGTTCCCTTCGTACTCTGCATCCTCATGATGGTCAGTCTGCCAGCCGCGGCTCAGAAGACCGAGTGGCGGTTTGCGCTCAGACTCACCGCTCTCGACATGAATGCCGAGACCGAGCCGATCTTCGACACCGGCACGAGCATGGTCTCCGACGGCATCAAACCGACCTTGAACTTCGAAGGTCAGTTCATGGTTGCCGATGCGTGGGCGGTAGCATTCTCGATCGCACCCGCCCCTTTCAAATTCGTCGGCGAGGGCGGTGATCTCGACGATGAGACGCTGGCGAAGATGTGGTTTGCCCCGGCGACCCTGACCCTGCGCTATGAGTTTCAGTTCATGGGTGACATACAGCCTTACGTCGGCGCCGGCATCAACATCGGCTTCCTCTTTGCCGGCGAGGCCGAATCTGCTCTCGAGGAGTACGGCGTCAAGTACCTCTCGTCCAACGCGCCTATTGGTTTCGCAGCAGAGATCGGTTTGAACTACGCGCTGAACCCGAAGACCTTCGCCACCTTCGACGTGAAGTACATGGACTTTTCCACCGAGGTTGACCTCGAGAACAACAACAAGGACAACCTCGACCGCGTACGCATCGAGGGCTCCCCATGGCAGATCGGCATCGGCATCGGCTGGCGTTACTGACTACGAAGTAACCGAAAGTCAACCGGTCCACGGGCCGGTTGGCGTCAGGCAGCGGACGCTCGCTACTGGCCGGCAGGCTCGTCGACGAAGTCCTTGGCGTCGAACTCTTCCCCCTCGGGAAGCTTCGCCATCTCGGCGCGGACGAGATCCTGGTGCTCGATCTCTTCTTGACGAAGCTCGGCGAAGAGTTCCTTGACCTTCTCGTCCTTGACCTCGGGCAAAGCGCGGTCAAAGAACTCGTATGCCTTGACCTCGGCGTCCATGGCCACATCGAGAGCCTGGCGCACGGTCATGAAGGCGCGTGCCTCCTCGAACTCCGGCGCCTCGACATCCCAGAGCATCGACCGATCGACCTCACACTCCGCGTCGCCAAAGAGGGCTTGGCGGCGCTCGGTCAGCTCCTTACCGTGCTTGGCCTCGTTGACGGCCATGAATCGGAAAAACCTGGCGGTTTCCGACGTACGATGGGCATCCATCTGATCGGCAAACTCTGTGTAGCGCTCCTCGGCCTCATCCTCGACGAGGATTGCAAGGTCGAGCGCGTTCTTGAGGGACAGCTGCGAAAAATCAATGTCGGAAATCATGGTTCTCCTCCGATGCGGCCGACATGATACACCGCCGCACCTCTTTTCAGAACATCAAAACCGTAGTTCGAAATTCCCACGCTTGGGTAGGAGATTCGAGATACGAGATCCCCCTCCCGCCCAGATGCGAGATTCCGGGTGCATGTCTACCATCCACCCGCCCGGATACCAGATACCAGATAGCCCCCGGACCCCAACCCGAGCCCGTTACCGTTACCGTTGTCGAATGCGCTTCTTCGGTAACGACAACGATAACGGGCTCGGG
>CAZCEX010000123.1:0-9655 GCA_964497785.1 uncultured Thermoanaerobaculia bacterium
CCCGATTCAGAAAAGAGCGATTTTTGCGCAAGGTCAAGGAAGGCAAGGATTTCCGAGGAGTCGTACTCAGGGACATCGCGCACCGCCCGAAGGGCGGTCACGCCGCGAAGGCGTGTTGCCCTGAAAGGGCCAGCGTGGGCGGTACGTCGCACAAGGAAATCCGCAGCCTAACGCCGAGATTGCCGAAAAGCGCCTTTTCTGGACGGGAACTTGATCAGACGTCAGGGCTCTCCAGGGCAAGCTCCGGCTCGGGAAACAGATCGTAGACCTCACCGTCGCTCATCTGCAGTGTGCCGGATACGACCTCTTCGGTCTCCGGATCACGCGTCACACACACAGCGGTGATCTCACCTCGCCCCTTCGTGCCCCTGGCACGGAAGACGAACTCCTCCGAACCGGGCGCGGCCAGGCTGCCCATGATATCGATCTCTAGATCTTCGATCATGCCGAGGTGCGCGATGATCACCGGGTTCTCTTTGAGGTCCGTTTTGACCTGATCGGCAAAGATTCCCATCCCAAACCGCACCATGAGGAGGCTGCCGAGAACCACGGCGGCGATCCCAACGACGGCGCAACCGCCGCAACCGAGGACCCCGTAAAGTCCCTTCTTGGAAGACCGACCAGGCTCGATTGGCGTCGCATCGACCGGAGGCGGCGGCGCAAACGTCGGCGTTTGATACCCGTCACTAGTGTTCATAGCACGAGTGTACAGCGGATCACCTTCTCCGCCACCTCTAGGGTTTCGGCTCGGCTCGTCGCTTCGTTCAGGAAACCTTGGCGATGAGCTCTGCGAGCTTCTGCTTCGAGTAGTCCTCGACGCCGTCGTGGAGGGACAATCCGTGGGAGTCCATGGTCACGACCACCGGGAAGCGCTCGACGTGGATCACCCACATCGCTTCCGGCACGCCGAACTCCTCGAGCATGAAGACCTTTTCGACGCGCGGAATAGCGTTGGCCAGGACCTGTGCTGCGCCTCCGATGGCATGCAGGTAGACGGCGCCCGATTTTCCAAGCCCCGCCAAGGTCAGCTGGCCCATTCCACCTTTGCCGATGACTCCCCGCAGTCCGTAGCGCTCAATCACGTCGGCCTGATAGGGCTCCTCGCGGATCGAGGTTGTCGGCCCTGCGGCAACGAACTCCCAGTTGCCGTCGTCCATCTTGTTGACCACCGGGCCGCAGTGATAGATCACTGAACCCTCCATGTAGGGAGCGACGTCGGCCCGGAATTCCTTCATCAACCATCCGTGGGCGGCATCTCGCCCGGTGATCATGCGACCACTCAGCTCGACAAAATCGCCGACCTTCAGGCGCCGGATTTCTTCCTCACTCGCGGGCAGTTTCAGCTCAGCCATGTCACTCCTCCTTCCTGATCGATCTGCGCGCGGGCGCTGCGGTCGGCCCAGCACATGTAGGTCACGGTGACGAAATAGCACGCCGGCAGGCGGTCGAGCACACCGATCTTGACGCCTAGAATGGTCGTCTTGCCGCCAAACCCCATCGGCCCGATGCCGAGTTCGTTGGTCTCCTCGGCCAACCTGGTCTCAAGCTCCGCGAGCTCTGCAATCGGATTGGTATCGGCGAGGGGCCGCAGCAGCTGCTTCTTGGAGTGCTCGAAAGCCGAAACACGATCACCACCAACACAGACGCCGAGTACGCCCGGGGCGCATCCCTTCCCCTGAGCCTGAACAACCGCGTCGAGCACTGCTCGGCGCACACCCTCGAGGTCACGACCGGCCCCGAGCCCGGTGTCCGGTAGCTTGTACTGAGTGCCGACATTCTCCGATCCGCCACCCTTCAGGATCATCTGCACGTGCAGAAAAGGTTCGTCCCATTCCTCGAAGTGCATGAAGGGTATGCCTCGTCCAGCGCCGTTGCCCGTATTTGCCCCCGTCAGGGTGTTGACGGCGTTGGGCCGAAGGTACTTGAGCTCAGTCGCACGGACGACAGCATCCTTAAAATCTTTCTTCAGCTTTCGCGTGCTCATCCCGACGGGGTGATTGATCCACACCACCGGCGTACCTGTGTCCTGACACAAGGGCGCCGATTTCTCCCCAGCCAGACCGATATTGGTCAGGATGGTGTCAAGGGCTTTCTGCGCCAAGCTGTCGTCATCCTCCTGGTCCCGTCCACTCTGAATCGCGTGCACGATGTCCGGGGGCAACTGGGTCGAAGATCGACGAATAAGTTCCGTAAATTTCTCGACAAGGTCAACGTCATTGAACATCCCCACCTCCCAGGCGGATTGTACTCCTGTTGTTATTATCGCGTCAGGGCCTTGTTGATTTTGCGTCGCAGAATGATCATCTCCAGTGCGACCCCGGCCACACTGGCCGCGACCATCAGGTCGCCGACTGGCGCGCTGATGCTGCTCTGACCGGGAATGTCTCCCACGAGAAAGGCCACCGGGCGGTCCTTGACTCGAACCGGGATAACGACCATGTCCGCGGAAGCAGGGTCTCCGAGGCACGCAGCAACAGAGTCGTTGACCTCGCTCGACGGCAACGGACCCTGGTGGGGCCTACCGGTCTGCGCCACCAGCTGCAAAATGCTGGGGTCGCGAAGACCGACAGAGAAAGTGCGAACATCCTCCAGGACCGGGCCGAGGCCGTGCACCAACCAACCGTGGATACTCTCCTTGAAGACCGAGAAAAGGCACAGACGAGTCAGAAACTGCGCGGCATAGGACAGAAACGCATCTCCGACGTCGTCCCTACTGATGGCGTCGACGAGTGCTCGCTCGAGACCCCCTTCATCGAGAAACCCGACTTCGGCGACCGCTGTGGGATCCATCACCGGAGAGAGCCCAGGGTACGTTGCGAACATCACCCTTGGATCCGGCGGAGGCACGGTTTCGTCGGCGACAGCGAGGAGTTCGTCCGGACCGGGGGGAGATCCCGTCCAAAGCCTGTCCCAGTGGAGATCTGTTGCGAGAGGCGGCTGATCTATAGTGGGAGACTCGGACTGCGAAGACTCCTCTGCTAGTGCCTGCAACGCGGCCGAGAGCGAGACATCAGTGGCGACGAAAGGCCGCACGAACACCTTGGTCAGAGCCTGAATTTCGTCGATGGCGGCGGCATCCCTCGGGTTGCTGAACGCAACATGGAGGTCCTTGCGAGACCGGGCGAAGGGCACGGCTCGAAGCCGCTGCGCAACCTCCAGTGGCAGCAGGTGGCGGACCTCGACCGGCGCTGCTCTGAGGACGTCACACGATACCTGTGGGCGGTTATTCTGCTCAGCCAGGGCCTGCAGCAGCTGAGCCTCGGTGACGTAACCGAGTCGCAGCAGCTGGGTTCCCAGGGGGGTTCGTTGCCGGTGCGACGTCTCGAGAGCGGTGTGAAGCTCACCCACAGACGCGTACCCGTGCTCGATAAGAATCTCACCCAACCGTCTCATGATCGACTCCAATCATATCGCGCCCTTGGGGAACCTTGGTCATGACAACGGCATCTTCACCGTCTGCGTAGTACTTGCGCCTGAGGCCCTTCTCCTGGTAGCCAAGGCTCGAATACAGGCTTTTCGCCCCGGCATTGGACTGCCGGACCTCCAGGGTCACCGTCTCGCCGCAGCACTCCCTGACGTGTTCTTCCGCAAGGGCCATGAGCCTGCGCGCCAACCCCTGCCTCCTGAACGCCGGCAGGGTCGCAATCTTGAGCACATGCAGATCGAGGTAATGCCACGCGCAGAAGAGATACCCGGCCAGACGTCCAGCCGGGTCGACGACAATACGGCAGAACCGCGCAGGTGCGTTCATCTCGGCCCAGAAGAAACGGCCGGGCCACGGATCGGCGAAGCACTCGCATTCGGCTGTCTCGAGGTCAGCCACGTCGCCGGCCACCGCCTCGCGCTCCAAAAGCCGCAATTCAGCCCGCATCATCCGCCGTGAATCGGTGGACCCTCGACGTACAGAGGCTCGACCGGGTCCGACACACGGCCGGAGTCTGCAAGCCGAATGAGGGCCTCCGCAGCGGTGCGGCTTCCGGCCTCACGACGGGCGGTGCGGAGATCAAGGGCCTCGGCCGCGATCCAGGGACCGGTCAGTGCCAGAGCATCGACTGCAGTGATCTCGACGACGCCATTTGCCGTTGGTGGCTCATCAACGGCGAGGCGAAACTCGCGGGTGTAGAACTCTCCGCGGCGCCCCGGCTGGGCGGCGTAGACGGTGCCCGGCCCCACCACCCGCGCTGCCTGGGTCAGGAGGGAGTCATAAGCCCAGACCTCGGCGCCGTTCGCAGCGGCGAGACCGGCCGCAGTCGCAAGCCCCGATCGAATCCCAGTGAACGATCCCGGTCCCCGGCTGACGACGATCCGGGACAGCGTCTGTCTGTCCGCCCCGGAGTCTTCGACCAGGAGATCGATCGCGGCAAGGATCAGGGTCGATCTCGGGGTAACCCCGGCGAGACGCACCACGCTCACCGCCCTCATTCCCGTACCGCTCAGCCCGACCTCGAGCTGTGGTCCACATGCAACGATCGCGAGGGTCAAAGACATGGGCGAAGTCTACCTCGAACTCATTCCGTAGTGAGAGTCATTCGGGAACGCGCAGCACGAGCTACGGCCGCTGGGGTGAAAGCCATCGGTCTCGCTCGAACCGCCAACCAATCACCGACCTGGTTCCCGTAGTGGGATGACCAGATTCGCCCAGACTGCCCCACCGGCAGCGCCAATACCGAGCGATCCCAGTCGCCAACATCGGCGACGAACCGCAATGAGGGGATCACGTTGACTTCGAATGGGTTGTTCAGATCCCAGTACTGCGCATTGAGGGTGGCGCCGTCCCCGGGGACCTCGAGTGGTCCCCGGCTGCCGGCATAGCGGAATACCGGACCGATCAGAGGCAGCTGGTGCAGGGGGTGATCAAAGACGACCCGGTGGACCTGCCCCCACGTCTTGCGGACCTGAAGGGCATCGATCGTATCGAGACAGCGCGCCACGATTGCAGCTCGATCCTCGGCCTGATCTGTGCGGACGTTGTCCCACCAGTCCTCGGATATCCCGCCGCCGAGTAAACGTAGCACTCGATCAGGGTTCAGCGGGGTTCCATCGAGGCTCTCGGCCAGCGCCTCGTCTTCACCAATATCTCGCGCCAGCTCGAGGATCAGCAGGGAGAAAAGATGGGGCGCCACGTCGTCGCCGACCATGCTGCCATCCCACTGCAGCAGCGCCTCGGCAGTCGGCCCTCCGTGCTGCTCGATATCCGGCCACAGGGCCTTGAGCAAGGCGACAGCCCGCCCCGAAACAACATCCGCCTGCACTACCAAGCAATCCTCCACATCCCAATCGGTCCTCGCCGCCAGTAGCTTGCGAAGGCGACGAATTCGCCAGGGGGCGGCAAAATCAGCCGGAAAGGCCTGCCCATAGGGGTAATCACCCTCGGAGAAGAGATCGTGGTTGGCGCTGGCAACAAAACCCTCTTTCGGGTCAAAAACACTCGGATTCCTCGCAAGAGGGTAAAGGCCTTCCCACGCCCAGGCGCTATCGCTTCCAGGCGCCGGCAGGCGACCCGCCCCTCTCCGCCGAATCGGTTCCCGCCCGACAACCTGGTGCATGATGTGGCCGTCGACATCGGCAGCGACGAGGTTCATGGATGGTCCCGCAACTTCTTCCCACGCCAGAGCGATGTCGGCTGCAGTCTTCGCTTCTGCCATCCGCAGGAATGCCCCCAACGCCCCTTTGCCCGCATAGGCCGTCCAGGAAAGCGCAAGACTCTTTTCCAGCCGCTCACGCACCACCGGACCATTCCTCGACACCTTGACCTTGACAATCTCCGGTTCCGACCGCCACCGAACCCGGATTTCCTCGGTCACCGCGCGCAGTGGAACCCACACCCCGTCGATCAACTCGCGGGTGTGGTCGTCGTCGAGGGTCAGGACGAAGAGGTCCTGATCGTCCATCATGCTCATCGTGAAACCCCAGGCGACCGTCTCGTTGTGACCGATCGCCACACCGGGGACCCCTGCGATCGAGGCGCCCGCCACGTGGATGCCCGGGCACCGGAGACCGATGCCGTACCAGGTTCCGGGCATCGCCACTCCCACATGTGGGTCGTTGGCAAGCAACGGCCTGCCGGTGGCCGTGCGCGATGGCGCGATGGCCCAGTTGTTGGACCCGCCCCCAAAGACCGCTGTCATCGCCTCATTCTCTTGACGCGGCTCAGCCGGCGGTTCGACCGGCGGGATCCACGACCGAATCTCCCGAGGCCCCCATCCCCAGAGGTCGAGAGCAACGTCCTTTCCGAGGCCGGCCAGCTCAACGGCTCGGGCAAGCTCATCGCCCATGGCCCAGGTGAGGTTGAGCTGGACCAACAACCCGATGGCGAGAGAGTCCTCCACCCGCCATTGCTCGGGCTCGGCCCCGAGCATCCAGACCTCGGGGGCGATCCACCGTCCGTACTCGGCAAGTGCGGCGTTGACACCGGCGGCGTAGCGTTCAACAGTCTGCAGATCGTGCTCGTCGAGGGCGGCCATTTGCTGCCGAGCCGTCGCGGCTATCTGCAGAACCCTCATCTTGCGATCGCTGACCATCGCCGCCTGACCGAAGGTCTCCGCCAGCCGACCGGTCGCGGCACGTCGAGCCAGATCCATCTGAAAGAAACGATCACGAGCGTGGATGTAGCCCTGGGCAAACCACATGTCTTCGGGTGAACCGGCCTCGATCGTCGGGATCCCCAGCCCGTCGATGAACACCTCCACGGGCTCGCGGAGACCTGGCACCCTCGCCGTCTCGTGTGCCTGCTCGGGAAGACGCGATCGGGACGAGTAGAAGCGAACATGCCCGAGCACGAGAACGGGAAGGAGAATCGCCCCCAAAAGCGCAAGGAGCGAAAAACGGTTGACGAGACGCCACATTGAGGACCTCCGTGGAGATTCTACGCTTTCAGAACTCATTCTGAGCGAATCAGGCCCTTTTGGGGATCTGGTTCGCTCAGAATGAGATGTGGTCAGCTGAGGTCTTTGCTAAAGATACGATACGTCTTGTAGAGCTCGCCGTTCATCAGACGTACGGTGCGCTTGGTGAGTTCGTTGTCCTCGAGGATCCATGAGTACTCACACCAGTCGTAACCGAGACGAAGACCGGCCTCGAGACCCTCGGCGAAAAGAATACCCTCGAGTCCACGCTTGCGATGCTCGGCCTTGACTCCAAGGGTAATGACCCGCAAACCCTCCATGTCCGATGCTTTGGTACGCAACATGTGTTTGGCGGCTCTGATCGGGTGGCGCCACGGCGACCCTCCGAGATCTGCGAGAACCGGGTTCCAATCGGGCAAGGCGAGCAGGAAAGCGGCCGGTTCGCCGTCGACGAAGGCGAAGCGGAGGAGCTCCGGTTCGACGAGAGGCCGAAGCTCCTTGGCCATGATGGCGATCTCACCGTCGCTCATCGGCACGAAGCCCCAATTCTTCTCCCACGCGGAGTTGTAGATGTCCTGAACCGCTACGACCTCACGACCGAAGTCCTTGAGGTTGGCGCCCCGGGTCTCGAGCCCTGGGTTGCGGCGTTTGGTCCTCTCGGCGAGCTTCTTGAGGCGCTCCAAGCTGCCACCGTGCACGTCCGAAATGAAAGCGAGGAGGTCTTTCTCCTTGGTGAACCCAGCGCCCTCGATCAGACCTTGGTAGTACGGCGGGTTATAGCTCATCATGACGACCGGCGGTCGATCGAAGCCCTGCACCAGGAGACCGCACTCGTAGTTGGTCGAGGGGCTGACCGGGCCGAGAATCGCACCCAGCTCGCGTTCGCGGGCCCACACCTGGGCGGCCTCGAGCAAGGCGTTCGCCACCTCAGGGCGATCAACACATTCAAAAAACCCGAAATGGGCCACGTTCTCCTGGTGAAATCGGTTATGGGCATGGTTGTTGATCACTGCAACCCGGCCGATCGTTCGGGAGCCCTCCCAGGCAAGAAAGAGTTCGGCTTCGGCCGCCGAACCACCCTCGTAAAAGGGGTGCCTGCGACTGTCGAGCAGATGACGAACCGATGCCTTGAGTGGCGGCACCCAATTTGGGTCGCCTTTGTAGAGCCTGAAAGGCAGATCGACAAAGGCCGCGAGGTCTGCACGACCGTGCACGCGGCGCACCGTCACGGAATACGCCGCCGGCATCGCGCTACCCGCCGATAACGCCGACTCGGCGGCCGACCCGGGAGAATGATTCGAGCGCCCGATCGAGCTGATCTCGAGTGTGAGTCGCCATGTATGAGGTTCGGATCATGGCCCGGCCGAGGGGAACCGCCGGAGCGACCACCGGGTTGACGAATACACCGTCTGCCTGCAGCCGCATCGTGAACTCGAATGCGACGTTGTCATCACCGACGATCAGAGGAATGACTGGCGATGCAGTGTCGCCGATATCAAACCCGAGCGTCTCGAACTCGCGCATCATGAAGCGGGTGTTCTCCCACAACTGCGCCCGCCTTTCGGGCTCGCGCTCGATGATCTCGAGCGCCTTGAGGACCGAAGCGACCGAGGCCGGAGGCGCTGCCGCGGAGAAGATCATGGTCCGGGCCTTGTGTTTGATGTAATCGATGACCGGGAGATCTCCGACGACAAACCCCCCGACCCCTGCGAGCGCCTTCGAGAACGTGCCCATGACCAGATCGGCCTCGTCCTCGACGCCGAAGTGTTCCGCCGTTCCCCGGCCCTTCTCACCCATCACTCCGATCCCATGCGCATCGTCGATCATCAACCGGACCCCGAATCGCCGCTTCAAAGCGACGATACCCCTCAGATCCGCCAGATCGCCCTCCATCGAAAAGACCCCGTCGACGACGATCATCCTTCCACGCTCTTCAGAGATGCTGCTCAAGCGCTCTTCGAGGCTCGTCATGTCGTTGTGCTGGTACTTCAGGGTACGTCCGAAGGACAACCGGGCGCCGTCGATGATGCAGGCGTGATCGAGATTGTCCAGGATCAGCGTGTCCTGACGATCAGCCAGACACGAGAGAACGCCCAGGTTGACCTGAAACCCGGTCGAAAACGTCACGGCTGCTTCCCTGCCCATGAATCGGGCAAGGGCTTTCTCGAGCCGCTCGTGCAGGTCCAGGGTTCCATTGAGGAAACGCGATCCGGCTGTGCCGGTGCCATAGACCTCGAGGGCCTCGGCCGCCGCCTTCTTGACCTCAGGGTGGGAGGTCAAGCCCAGGTAGTTGTTCGAGCCGAGCATGATGACCTCTTGGCCGTTCATGCGGACCACGGGGTCTTGACCGGACCGAATCGTGCGGAAGAAGGCGTACAAACCCGCCGCACGAAGCTGGTTGACAACCTCGAAGTCATGACATTTCTGGAAAATATCCACTGGCACTCCACCCCGAAAAAGAAAAGAATCGATGACCGACCCACTCCGAAACGAAAAACCGGCGAGCGGGATTCCTTCGCGACCTCCTCTGGATGTCGCGTTGCGCCATTCTACTCGATTCGCATCGCGGCCTTGCTACCATCCCCACCGGGGTACGCCCAACAAGGAGTCGCCATGGATCTCGGACTGACAAACAAGGTAGTTCTGGTAACCGGCGCGAGCCGCGGGCTCGGCAAGGCAACCGCAGCGGCCATGGCTGCGGAGGGGGCGCAGGTGGCGATCTGCGCACGCGGGAAAGAGACGCTTGTAGCCGCAGCTGCGCACATCAGTGCCGCCGGCGGCGTCGTCCTCCCGGTGGTAGCCGATCTGAC